>NZ_LATC01000125.1:0-12188 GCF_001414075.1 Mycobacterium sp. UM_11
ATGTGTATAAGAGACAGGGGTGAAACCGCGCAGGCTGTAGGTCCACTCCTCCAGGCTGCGGGTGTCGGCCATGTACTCGTACAGCTCGTCGGGCGGACAATCGACGTAATCGTTGACCGTGCAGTACTGGCCGAAGACCTGGTCGTGCGGGTACACCGACCGCATCATCTCCATGATGATCGGGGTCGCCTTCTCCCGTGGACTGGTTTCGATGCGGACCACCCCGTCGAGGGGGATGGGGATATCCTCAAGCGCTGGCAACGACATCGTCCCGGTTCTCCTTTGCGGTCGAAACCTGTTCTGCGAGAGCCGCGTTGCTCGGCAACGCGGCGAGAAATGGAGCGAACGGCGGAATTTCGTCGGCGGCGCACTCGACGCTGACCACCGCCGGGCCCTCGACGTCCAGCGCCACCCGAAGCGCCGCGGCGAACTGGGCGGGTTCGCTGACGTCGACCGATGTCAGCCCCGGGAACATGGCCGCCAGGCCCGCACCCAGCGCGCTCGGCCGGAACCGGTTGTAGCTGTACCGGTCCTGGTAGAACAGCTGCTCGCGGGTCACGCACATGGCGTGGGCGTTGTTGTTGAACAAGACGAACGTCACCGGAAGGCGGTATTGCACGGCCGTGTGCACCTCCATGCCGTGCATGAAGAACGCGCCGTCCCCGGCGATCACGACGGTGCGGCCGCCGGGCCGGCCGCCGTTGGCCCGCCCGAACGCCATCCCGATACCCGCGCCGAAGCTGTAACCCATGCCGCCCATGCCGAGCGCGGCCACGAACCGGCCGCCGCGCCGCGCGGGCAGGTAGTGGATGGCGGCGGCGCCGGTGTTGCCGGCGTCGACCACGATGTCGGCGCCGTCGGGCAGGGCGCGGTCCAGGACCCCCATGGCGTCGCGGTACCGCACGCCCGGCCCGGGGCAGGCCGGCGGCGTCAGCTCGGTGCGGCGCACCACGTCCGGCACGCGCAGGCCGTTCGGGCGGCCGTGACCGCGCAGGGCCTGGGTCAGCAGGCGCAGCGAGCCGCGTAGGTCGTCGGTGTGCACGTGGACACAGCTCGGGTACGGCCGCGCCGACCCGATCGACACCGTTCGCACCGCCGCCAGCGCGTCGTCCAGGCCGCCGCGCGCGGTGACCGCGAGCCGGGTGCCGACGATCAGGCACACGGAGCTGGCGGCCACCGCTTCGGCCACGCTCGGGTGGCCCATCACGCCGGTCACCCCGAGCGCCGACGACGACCCGAAGCCCGGCGTGCCGGCGACGTCCTTGGCGTCGGGCACGGTGGCCACCCGCGCGCGCAGCACCGCGCGCAGCTGCTCGAGCTCGGCCCGCGCGTCGTCGCGGGCCACCTGCTCGCCGGCGATGATCGTCACCTGACCGGTCGCGCGGCGCAGTTCCTGCGCGATGGGATGCGGGTTGCCGATCGGCGCGCCGAAGCTCCCCGCATGCCCGTCGGGGCCGTCGGCGGCGATGCCCGCCTGCTGAATGTCCTTGGGCAGCAACAACACCGCCGGGCCGCCCGTGCGCGCGGCGGCGACGGCCCGGGGCAACGCGGACACGATGTCGGCCGGTGCGAGCACCCGCTCGCACGACACCGACACCGCCGAGAACAACGCGCGGGCGTCCAGCGAACCGTTGCGGCCGCTGGTGTCCTGGAAGCTGCCCCGACCGTCCATCGTGGTGGCGGGCTGGCCGACCAGGGCCAGCACCGGGACCCGGCTGGCGAACGACTCCCCCAGCCCGGCGATCAGGTTCAGCGCTCCGCCACCCGAGGTCGCCGCCACCACGCCGAGCCCGGCGCCGCTGCGGCTGTAGCCGTCGGCCATGGTGGCCGCCGAGAACTCGTGCTTGGCCAGCACCGCGGTGACTTCGGGGCGGAAGTGCGCCGCGTCGTACAGGTCCTCGATGTTGGCGCCATCGACACCGAAGACGTGATCCACCCCGAGTGCGGCGAGGTGCCCGACGATGTGGTCGACCACCCGGTACTTGCCGAACATGCCTTCAGACACGAGCCGGGCCCGCGATCGGTTCACCCCGGCGGGTTGAACCGTTTGCCGGCGGCCCTCGTGGTGTCTAAATGGCCATCGAACTGCGCAACGTGGTTCGCCAGTACCGCGTCGGCGGTCAGACGGTCCGCGCGCTCGACGGGATCAGCCTGCGGCTCGACGGCGGTCAGTTCGTGTCGGTCGTCGGCCCCTCCGGGGCGGGCAAAAGCACGTTGCTGCACCTGCTCGGCGCGCTGGACAGCCCCGATTCCGGCTCGATCACCTTCGACGGCGAGGAGATCGGGCGCCTGGGCGACGAGCAGCAGTCGGCGTTCCGCCACCACCGGGTGGGTTTCATCTTCCAGTTCTTCAACCTGCTGCCGACGCTTTCGGCCTGGGAGAACGTGGCGGTGCCGAAGCTGCTCGACGGCGTCCGGCTGGGCCGCGCCAAAGCGGACGCGGTGCGGTTGCTGGACCGCGTCGGGCTGGGCGACCGGACCGAGCACCGGCCGGCGGAACTGTCCGGTGGTCAGATGCAGCGGGTCGCGGTGGCGCGCGCGTTGATGATGGATCCGCCGCTGATCCTCGCCGACGAGCCCACCGGCAACCTGGACTCGGCGACGGGCGCCTCGATCCTTGCGCTGCTCGCCGAGGTGGCGCACGAGGACGGCCGGGGCCGGCTGGTGGTGATGGTGACCCACAATTCGGACGCCGCCGCTTCGACCGACCGGGTGATCACGTTGCAGGACGGGCGGGTCGGGTCCGACGTACCGGCGGTCCCTGCGTGAGGATCGGTGCGGCGGCGAGCCGACTGCGCGTGTTCAGCCTGCGTGAGCTCGCCGTCCATCGCCGCCGCACGCTCGCGTCGATCGCCGTGATGGCCGTCTCCGCAACGTATCTGGTCGCGATCTTCGGCATCTTCGGGTCCATCACCGGATCGGTCAACCGGCTGGCCGACGGGATCGCCGGCGTGGCCGCGCTGGAGGTGTCGGGCATCACCGACGCCGGGTACCCCGACGCCGTACTGGCCGACGTGGCCGCGGTCCCCGGCGTCGCGACCGCCGCGCCGATGATCAGGACGTCCGCCGCCACGGCGACGGGGCCGGTGTTGCTGCTCGGCGCGGACGCCAGCACCGCCGCGCTGGGCGGCGCGCTCAAGGACGCGGTCGCTCGCCCGGTGCAGGAGCTGTCCGCCACGCCCAACGGCGTCCAGGTGGGGCCGCGGGTCGGCTACGCGAAGGGCCAGACGCTGCAACTGGGCTCGGGGTCGGTCACCGTCACCGAGGTGCTGGCCGGCAAGCAGTTCGCGGACCTCAACGGCGGGCACTACGTCCTCGCGCCACTTGCGTTGGCGCAGAACGTGACCGGCCGCGCCGGTCAACTCGACTCGATAATGATCACCACCAAGCCGGGTGCCGATCTGGGCGCCGTCCGCGCCGCGGTCACCGCCGCGGTGAACGGCCGCGCGCTGGTCGCCGCGCCCAGCGTGCGGGCGGCCCGGGCCGGCGACGGGGTCAGGCTGATGAACTACATGGCGCTGCTGGGTGCCGCCGTCGCGCTGGTGGTCGGCGCGTTTTTGATCTACACCACGATGACGATGGCGATCACCCAGCGCCGGCCGGTCATCTCGATGCTGCGCGCGATCGGCGGCCGGCGCGTCACCATCGTCGGCGACATGCTCGGCGAGGCGGCGATCCTCGGGCTCATCGGCGGGGCCATCGGTTCGGGCATCGGCATCCTCGCGGGCCACCTCGCGATCGGCCGGCTGCCCCCGGCGATGACCCAGGGGCTCGAGGCCCGCGTCGAGTACGGGCTGCCCGGCTACGCCATCCCGATAGCCCTGGCGGCGACGGCGATCACCAGCGTGGTCGCGTCGGCGATGGCGGCGCGGCAGGTGTACAAGGTCGCCCCGATCGAAGCCCTGGCGCCCGTCGGGGCATCGGCGGCGGACGTGGTGCCGCGCTGGCTGCGGGTCGCCGCCGGGGCGGGCGCTGTCGCCGTGGCCGCGGCGTCGATCTGGGTCGTGATCGGCCAGCACGGCACGCTGGCCTTCGCCGCGATGGCCGCGCTGCTCAGCGCCGAGATCGCGCTCGGCTTCGCGCTCACCGCACCCATCGTCGCGGCCACGGCCGCGACGGCTCGCCTGTTCGGATCGTTCGGCGCGCTCGCGGCGGCCACCGTCGAACGCGCGCCGCGGCGCGTGTGGGCCACCGTGATGACGGTGCTGATCGGCGTGGTCACCACCGTGGTGATCACCGGCACCAACGCCGACATGATCCGCTCGGCCCGCGCCCTGTTCGCCCCCGCCGCCGGCGTCGACGTGTGGGTGAGCGCGGATGCCCCCGACAGCTACCCCACCGACGCACTGCCGCAAGGCCTTTCGGATAAGGTGGCCACCCTGCCCGGGGTGGGGCGGGTCACCGAGGGGGCATTCGGGTTCGCCGTCGTCGGCGGAACCCGCGTCCTGCTGGACGGCTTCGCCGACGGAACCCACGATTCGCTGTTCCGCGCGCTCGACGAACGGGTGCGCGCCGACGTGCTCGCCGGCCGCGGCGTGGTGCTCACGCAGAACCTCGGCAGTACCCTGCACGTCCGCGCCGGCGATCGGCTGCAGCTGCAGACGCCGCAGGGTCCCCGGCAGGCTCAGGTGCTGGCGCTGGTGCCGTTCTTCTCGACCGTGATCGGCACGGTCGGAATGGATCTCGAGCACCTGCGGGCGTGGTTCGATCGCCCGGCGGCGACCACCCTGCAGATCACCGCGGCGCCGGGCGCCGATCCGAGGCGCCTGCTGGCCGAGGTCCGCCGGGCGGTGCCGGCCCCGAACCACGTGTACGACGGCCGCGCCGCGCTGGCGGGGCTGGAAGCGCCGCTGCACCAGAGCATGTTCATCGCCAACGCGGTCTGGGTCATCGTCGTGGCCGTGGCCGGCGTCGCGCTGCTCAACACGCTGACGCTGTCGGTGACCGAGCGCCGCCGCGAGATCGGCGTCCTGCGGGCCATGGGGTCCAGCCGCCGGTTCACCCTGCGGACCGTCCTGGCGGAGGCGGCCGGAATCGGTTTCGTCGGTGGGATTTTGGGGCTGCTGTTCGGCCTGACCGACCAGTGGCTGTTCAGCCTCATCAGCGGGGACATCATGAATTTCCGGGTCGGCTTCCGCCTGAGCCCGATGGCCCTGGCCTTCACCGCGGGGGCGCTGGTGATCTGCCTGCTCGGTTCGGTGCCGCCCGCGCGGCGCGCGGCGCGGCTGAACATCATCGAGGCCGTCAGCGTGGAGTGAGGGTGGCGAACCCCTGCAGATGAGGCTTGCACGGGAACGGGACCGGGGTGCGGCCGATGGTGCGCAGCGCCGTGGTGTCGAACCCCGCCGCGGCGATCGATTCCAGGGTCCGCCGATTCGGCTCGCACCCGGCGGCCACCCATGACCACGGCTTGGCCACCAAGTCCTGGAACCGGCCCGTCGCGCCCTCGCCCCGCACATGCTCGAGGACGACCAGCCTGCCGCCCGGGGTGAGCACCCGGCGGATCTCGGCGAGGGTGGCGGGCACGTCGTCGACCGAACACAACACGAGCCCGATGTGCACGGAGTCGAAGCTGTTGTCCGGGAAGGGAATCGACTCGCCCGCGCCCTCGACGATGTCGACGGCGATGCCGTGCCGGGCGGCCAGCCGGGCCGCCATCCGCCGGAACGGCGCCACCGGCTCCACGGCGGCCACCGACGTCACCGCGGCGGGCAGGAACCTCAAATCGGTGCCCGGCCCCAGGCCGAGCATCAGCAGCCGCCCGACGGCGTTGCTGAGCGCCGCCCGGCGGTACCGGTGGTAGAACAGCCGGTCGAAGACCGGCTGGCCGAACCGATAGACGTACGGGAACAGCGGATTGCGGCGCGTCACCGGGCGCCCAAATCCATTCGGAACGGCGGATATTCGTCGCGCATCAGGGAGACGTAGACGGCCACCCGGTAGCGCCAGCGCACGATGCCCAGCAGCAGGTCGAACATCCCCGGCGGAATGGTCGCGGTGCACAACAACGACACCGCGGCGATCACGCACAGCAGCTGCAGCAGCGGCTCCATCGACCAGCAGAGCAGTATCTGCGGAATGGCCAGCAGCCACTTCACCAGCACGGCCCAGTTGCGCAGCCGCTCCGGATAATCCACCTGCAGGTCGCCGGGATAGTCGGGGCGCGACGCGAGCGTGAACGGCGGATATTGGTCCGTGCTGTTCATCGGGAATCGGAAGTTCATCACCCGCCAGGACCAGCGCAGTACACCGACGTTGAAGTCGAACAGGGGTCGCGGGTACCGCCCGGTGAACAGGATGGCGACGCCGGCGACGACGGTCGACAGCGGAAAGATCAGGTAGAGCCCGATCAGGATCGGGTAGTGCGGGACCGCCAGCACGCACCATTTCACCAGCCAGAGCCAGCGCGAGGGCGAATCGAAATCGCCTCGCACCCGGACGGATTCGTCGTTCATGGGCTGGATCGGCTGGTCGTCGCTGCCCCCATTTCTCGGTCGATCTCTGCGGATATCCTACGGTGGCTCGTCCAGCGCAGGAACATCGTCAGCGCGGCGGCCTGCAGCCGGTCGGGGATCAGTGCGGCCGGGCGCAGCACGACCTCCCCGTGCGAGACCGGCAGCGACGCCACCCGGGACACGGCCATCACCCTGTGCCTGCGGGTCCTCTCGTACCGGCGCAGCGCTTTCGGCACGTCGTCGTTCGCCGCCACGTCCGCGAGCGCCTTGCACAGCACCATGGTGTCCAGCAGCGCCTGGTTGGTCCCCTGCGCCAGGGTGGGCGGCATCGTGTGTGCGGCGTCGCCGAGCAACGTGATCGGGCCCCGGCCCGCCGGCGGTATGGGATGGCGGAAGTGCGGATACGGCGAGTGCGCCAGGTCGTCGTCGGTCAGCGCCGCCAGCACGCGGTCGACGGCGTCGGACCAGCCGGTGAAATGGGACCGGATCTCCTCGATCGGGCGCTGCGGCCGCACGAAGCCGTGCGCCCACGGCAGGTCGAACCACCACTGCACGTCGGTGCCCCCGGCCGGCCACAGGCCGAGGTTTCCGCGCTCGCCGATGACCATCAGCGCGGTGCCCTTGTCCGGGACGTCCGCGAGCGTGGTCAGCCCCTGCCAGCTGCACCAGCCGGTGGGCCGGGCCTGCCGACCGCCGACGCGGTCGCGGACCATCGAGTGCAGGCCGTCGGCGCCGATCAGCAGGTCCCCCTCGACCGCGCGGCCGTCGGCGAACTCGACCCGCACGCCGTCGCCGGTGTCCTCGAACGCGATCGCGCGGGAGCCGCATCGGATGCGGTCGGCGCCGAAGCCGTCCAGCAACCGTTCCAGCAGGACCCGGCGCGGAACCATCCGCACGGGCGCGCCCAGCCGGTCCGCCATCACCGACACGTCGAGCGTGGCGAGCGGACGGCCCGTGCGGGTGACGGCGCGCACGGTGGACAGCAGCTGACCGGCCCCGTCCATGTCGACGCCCAGCTGCCGCAGCACCGTGTCGCCGTTGGACCAGATCGTCACCGCGCCGCCGGGCGCCCGCAGCTCGGGTCGACGCTCGTAGACGGTGACGTCATGGCCGTCCCGCAACAGTCCGCGGGCGACCGAGATGCCCCCGACCCCGGCGCCCACCACCAGCGCCCGAAGCGGACGCCGGTGGCCAGTCACGTCAGCTCCCGACCCCTACAGCGAACGCTGCAGCAGAACCTGGCCGCTGTCGGCGGCCACCACCTGCACGGCGGCGATCTGGTCGACCGGAGTCGAGATGCTGCCCGCGGGCGTCGCCGTGTGGCCGGGTTCGGCCACCCAGGTCGCCAGCCGGGTCTGGCTTCCGTCGCGGCCCACGACGACCATCGCCAGGGTGTCGTGGTGCGCATTGAGCGGGGCCAGGCACACGCACCGCAGGTTGATGGACGTCCCCCAGTGCTGGCTGGACAGCTGCACCGTCGACGTCAGCAGGGTGGTGCCCACCTGCGCCATCGGCGCCGAGGAGGCGGCCACCTGCTGCGACGAGGACGACGAATACCCCTGCAGCCCGACGAACACGCCGATCGCGAGCACCACGGCCGCGGCCGACGAGGCCACCCAGGTCACGATGCGCGTGCGGCGCCGGCGCCAGCTCACCTTGGCCAGCAACGACGGCAACAGCTCCGGCGACATCTCCGGTGTGGCCGGCAACCCGGCCTCGTTCATCGCGGCCACCTCGTCCCGGCCCAGCTGGGACAGCAGGGCGGGCACGCCACTGAGGTCCGCGACCGCCTCGCGGCACGCGGGGCAGTGCGCCAGGTGCGCCTCGAATTCGCGCCGCTCGGCGGCCGACAACGAGCCCAAAACGTATGCGGCATCCCACATCACGTACGGATCGGCGGGCGGGCCGAGGCCCCGTAGCGGCGTATTCATCTCATCCATTCCCTCATCACCCTTCAAGCATTTCGGAGCCCCTTAGCGGGTAACTCCAAGTTCCTGCAGAGTGAGCCGCAACGCCCGCACGGCGTAGTGTAATCGCGACTTCACCGTCCCCTCGGCGATGCCGAGGTCTGCAGCAATCTGCGCAGTCGTCCATCCGCGGTAGTAGGACCGGTCGATCACGGCCCGGTGCTCGGCCGACAGCTGCACCATCGCGTCGGCGATCAGCAGCCGGTCCAGCGCCGCGTTCACCTCGTCCGGCGTCGACCGTTCCGGCGCGCCCGCCTCGTCGGTCGAAGCGACGACGTTGCGGAACCGCGCGCTGCGCCGGTCGTCGATGATCATGTTGCGGGCGACCGTGAACAGCCACGCCCGCGCCGAGCGCTCCGTGTCCCCGACGACCTCCGGATGCTGCCAGGCCCGCAGCAACGTCTCCTGCACCACGTCCTCGGACTGGCTCGCGTCCCCGGTCAACCGAAGCGCGTAGCGCCACAAGACCGCCGCGTGCTCGTCGTAGAGCGCCTTCATCAGAGCGGCCTCGGCAGCCCCCGACGCCCTCCGATTGCTTGCCACACGGGCCACTCCATCACCTCCGACTACTGAAACGAGTCGAATGGCGGTTTAGTTCACGCTAAGCCAGCGTCAGGATGCGCGGACCGGCGTCGGTGACCGCCACGGTGTGTTCCCAGTGTGCCGCGCGGGAACCGTCGGAGGTGGTGACCGTCCACTCGTCGTCGAGCACCACGGTCTTGCCTGTGCCGAGGGTCAGCATCGGCTCGATGGCCAGCACCGATCCGGGGGCGAGCAGCGGGCCGCGCCCGGGCGAGCCCTCGTTGGGCAGGAACGGGTCCATGTGCATGTGCCGGCCGATGCCGTGGCCGCCGTAGCCCTCCACGATCCCGAACGCCCGCCCGTGCCGGCCCTCGGCCGCCCGCGTGCCCGCCTCGATGGCGTGCGATACGTCGGTGAGCCGGTTGCCGGGGACCATCGCGGCGATGCCGGCCTCCAGCGATTCCCGGGTGGCGTCGCACAGGGCCGCATCGGCCGCGTCGAGGCTCCCGACGCCGAACGTGACCGCGGCGTCGCCGTGCCAGCCGTCCAGCACCGCCCCGCAGTCGATGGACACCAGGTCGCCCGGAGCCAACACCTCTGCGGCCGACGGGATCCCGTGCACCACCCGCTCGTTGACCGACGCGCAGATCGACGCGGGGTAGCCGTGATAGCCCAGGAACGACGGGATGGCGCCCGCCTCGCGGATCACCGCCTCGGCGATCTCATCGAGGCTCAGGGTCGACACGCCTGCCACCGCCGCCGCCCGCACCGCCTGCAACGCGGCCGCGACCACCGCCCCCGCCGCGGCCATCGCGTCGAGTTCGTCGGCGGTGCGCTGCGGCACGACTTTGCGGCTTCGCAGCCGCGCCAGCGCGCTCACGATTACTTGCCCAGCGCCCGCAGGGCGCGGGCGAACACTTCGTCCATGCCGCCGACGGCGTCGACCGTCCTGAGTTCGTCGCGGTAGTACTCGAGCAGCGGGGCGGTCTCGTCGCGGTAGACCTTCATCCGGTTCAGGATCACGTCGTCGGTGTCGTCGGCGCGGCCCCGCGACTTGAGGCGCTGCAACAACTCCTCCTCCGAGACGCGGAACTCCAGCACGGCGTCGATGTCGGTGCCGCGGCGACCCAGCATGTCGTGCAGCGCCTTGGCCTGCTCCGTGGACCGCGGATAGCCGTCCAGGATGAACCCGTTGGCCGCGTCGTCATCGCTGAGGCGGTCGTCGACGAGCTGGTTGGTCAGCTCCGAGGGCACCAGGTCGCCGGCGTCCAGGTAGCGCTTGGCCTCGCAGCCGAGTTTGGTTCCGTTCTCGATGTTGCTGCGGAACAGCTCCCCGGTGGAGATGTGCGGAATTCCGAGCTTTTCGGAGAGCTTCTGGGCCTGCGTTCCCTTGCCCGCCCCCGGCGGTCCCAGCAAAACGACTCTCACTTGAGGAACCCTTCATAGTTGCGCTGCATCAGCTGGCTCTCGATTTGCTTGACCGTATCCAAACCGACGCCAATCATGATCAAAACCGCGGTACCGCCGAACGGCAAATTCTGAACCGCTCCGCCATTGCCGATCTGCAAGAACAGGTTGGGCAGCACCGAGATGGCGCCGAGATAGATCGAGCCCGGCAGGGTGATCCGGCTCAGCACATAGCGCAGGTAGTCGGCGGTGGGCTTGCCCGGTCGAATGCCGGGAATGAAGCCACCGAACTTCTTCATTTCGTCGGCGCGTTCGTCGGGATTGAACGTGATCGACACATAGAAGTACGTGAAAAAGATGATCAGCCCGAAATAAATGCTGATGTAGATCGGGTCGCTGGGGTCGGACAGGTAACTGCCGACGAACTTGTCCCACCAGCTGTTGCCCACGCCGCCGCTACCGCTGCGGATCAGCTGCGTGATCAGGTGCGGGATGTAGATCAGCGACGACGCGAAGATGACCGGGATGACGCCGGCCTGGTTGACCTTCAGCGGCAGGTACGTCGACGTTCCGCCGTACATCCGCCGGCCCACCATGCGCTTGGCGTATTGCACCGGGATGCGCCGCTGACCCTGCTCGACGAACACCACGCCGACGATGATCACCAGGGCGGCGACGCAGACGGCGGCGAAGATGGCCCCACCGCGGCTGTCCAGGATGGTCTTGCCCTCGGATGGGATGCGCGCCGCGATGCCGACGAAGATCAGCAACGACATGCCGTTGCCGATGCCGCGCTCGGTGATCAGCTCACCCATCCACATCACCAGGGCCGCGCCGGCGGTCATCACCATCACGATGACCACCAGGGTGAAGATGCTCTGGTCGGCGATGATGTCCAGCGAGCAACCCTGCAGCAGCCCGCCGTTGGCCGCCAGGGCCACGATGCTGGTGGCCTGCAGGATGGCCAGCGCGATGGCCAGGTAGCGGGTGTACTGCGTCATCTTGGCCTGGCCGGACTGGCCCTCCTTGCGCAGTTCCTCGAACCGAGGGATGACCACCGTGAGCAGCTGCACGATGATGCTGGCCGTGATGTAGGGCATCACCCCGACCGCGAACACCGTCAGTTTCAGCAGCGCACCGCCGGAGAACAGGTTGATCAGCGAATAGATCTGGCCGGCCGCGCCGCCGCTGGCCTCCTTGATGCACTGCTGGACGTTCGGGAAGTTGACACCGGGGGACGGCAGGGCGGCGCCCAGCCGATAGAGAACGACGATGCCCAGCGTGAAGAGGATCTTCCGTCTCAGATCGACTGTCCGCAGCGATGAGATGAAAGCCGAAAGCACTCTTCCTCCTGCGCAGCCGGGGGGTCTCCTGCATTACGCGCCCAACACCCGCAGGCCAGGACGTACGGCCGCCTTATCTATAGCGCGTCAAACCGTGTACGAGACTAACAGCTGATTCGGGTGGGCCCGTTCAGGGCCGTCGGCCACAGCCCGTTTGACGCTCGGAACAACACAGGAAGCCGTAAGCCACGGGGCGTAGAGTTCTGGTGGCTCGTTGCATTTGCTAAATAAATAGGAGCACCATGACACGCACTGACCAAGACAGCTGGGACCTGGCGTCCAGCGTCGGTGCCACGGCCACGATGGTCGCCGCGGCGCGTGCGCTGGCCAGCGAGGGTAGCAACCCGATCATCGACGACCCGTTCGCGGCGCCGCTGGTACGGGCGGTCGGCCTGGAATTCTTCCGCCAGCTGGTCGACGGCGAGGTCGTCCCGCCGGGCGGGGATGACGGGGACCGTGATCTGCAGCTGGAGACCTGTCTCTTATACACATCT
>NZ_LATC01000126.1:0-12017 GCF_001414075.1 Mycobacterium sp. UM_11
CTGGGCCCGGTCCCGCTGCGGGTGCTGGGCACCGCGGCCACGGTGCCCAGCACCCGCAGCGGGACCGGGCCCAGCGCGAACGAGACGTCCGCCCAGAGTCGTACCCACCACGGGTGGTCGAGCGCGCCGGTGCGCGCGGCATCCAGCAGCGAGGAGTCCGCGCGCTGCACCCAGTGCCAGTGCTGCGCGTACCCCACCCACATGAGGGCGTAGACCGCCAGGGCGATGCAGACGGCCGCAACGGCCCGCGGTCGGGTCATACCCCACCGATACCAGCCGGGCCGCGCGAAGCGTCGAGCGGCCTGACCACGCCGTCTTTCAACCCGGTCCATACTGTCGTCATGGCCGTATTCGTTCGCAGGTTGTTCGGCATCGGCAAGCTGCCCGAGGACGTGCACGCGCAGGTGGAGGCGGAGGGCCTGCGCTATCTTGCCGACTTCGTCCCGGTCACCAGGCGGTTCCGTGGCGCCATCCCCGGCGTCCGTCTGCCGCACAGCGTCGCCAGCTACACGGGTTCGCTGGTGTTCACCGACGAGCGGGTGCTGGCCACGCTGTCGATGCTGCCCCGGCTCGCGGGCCCGACGGTCGACGTCCGCTGGGACGCGCCGGAGACCGGTGCGGCGCGGGTGGAGATATCGTCCGCCGGCCTGCAGGTCGACGTGGACGTCGCCCGGGTCGACCCGAAGTTCAGCGGTGAGCTGTCGCTGCACTACAAGGTGGCCATCGGCGACGACGTGCTGGGCGGGCTGCCGCGGCGGTCGCTGGCCTTCGACATGCCGCCCGAGTACGTGTTCCGCGCGGTCGGCGTTACCTATAGTCCGTGATCGTCATCCGCGGCCACGGCGGCTGCCGCAGCACCGCCAGGCTGCCGATCACGGCCGCCAGCAGGCCGGTGATCACTCCGATCAGCGCGATGCGGTTGCCGTCCAGGGCGGGCTTCCAGGACGCCTCGCCGTTGCGGATGACGAAGACGCCCAGCGGTTTGGCCACGGGGATCACGGTGGCGCCGTCCGGTGTCTGATAGGGCTCGCCGTACACGCGGCCGGCGGCCCCGTCGGTGGGCAGCCGGTCGAGTAGGTCGAAGGGCTTCACGGAACACTCCTTTCTTCGGGTGTTCGCCCGGTCAGGGTTCACGCTAGCCCCGATTCCCTACGATGACTCCCGTGACCGACGAGCCCTTCAGCCCGCAGGAGCGGCGGGCCGTCTATCGGGCGATCTTCTCCCGCCGCGACATGCGCCGGTTCTCGCCCGGCGGCGTGGTCGGTGAGGACGTGCTGGCCCGCCTGCTGCAGGCCGCCCACGCGGCGCCCAGCGTCGGCCTGATGCAGCCGTGGCGGTTCATCCGCATCACCGACGACGCGCTGCGCCGGCGCATCCACGCGCTCGTCGACGAGGAGCGCCCGCTCACCGCCGCCGCCCTGGGCGAGCGGGCCGACGAATTTCTTGCGCTGAAAGTCGAAGGCATCCTCGAGTGCGCCGAACTGCTGGTGGTGGCGCTGGGCGACGACCGCGAAAAACACGTGTTCGGCCGGCGGACGCTGCCGCAGATGGACCTCGCGTCCGTGTCGTGCGCGATCCAGAATCTGTGGCTGGCCGCACGCGCCGAAGGCCTTGGCATGGGCTGGGTTTCGCTGTTCGATCCGCACCGGCTGGCGGCCCTGCTTGCAATGCCCGCCGGGGCGGAGCCGGTCGCCGTTCTGTGCCTGGGTCCGGTGCCCGAATTTCCCGAGCGCCCGGCGCTGGAACTAGACGGCTGGGCCGTCGCCCGCCCGCTGTCGGAGTTCGTGTGCGAGAACCGCTTCAGCGAGCGCATCCAGGCTTCCCCCAAGTAGCTGCGGTATCGTCGCCGGTCGCGAGGCAAGTTAACGAGGTGACGCAATTGGCGCCGGACGACGCAGCGGGCAACAAAGACAACGTGCTGATCGTGCACTGGCACGACCTGGGCCGCTATCTCGGCGTCTACGGCCACCCGGACGTCTGTAGCCCCCGGCTCGACTGCCTTGCCGCCGAGGGCATCCTGTTCACCAAAGCGCACGCCACGGCACCGTTGTGCTCGCCGTCGCGCGGATCGCTGTTCACCGGGCGCTACCCGCAGACCAATGGCCTGATCGGGCTGGCCCACCACGGCTGGGAATACCGCAACGGCGTGCGCACGCTGCCCCAGATGATGACCGAAGCCGGCTGGTACTCCGCGCTTTTCGGCATGCAGCACGAGACGTCCTATCCGCAGCGGCTGGGCTTCGACGAGTTCGACGTGTCGAACTCGTATTGCGAATACGTGGTGGACAGGGCCACCCAATGGCTGCGCGAGGGCACCGAAGACCTCGCGGATCAACCCTTCCTGTTGACCGCGGGTTTCTTCGAGACGCACCGGCCGTATCCGCGGGACCGCTACGAGCCCGCGGACCCCGCCGGGGTCGACCCGCCCGACTACCTACCCGACACCCCCGAGGTGCGCGGCGACCTCGCCAGCTTCTACGGCTCGATCGCGACGGCCGACGCCGCCGTCGGCCGGTTACTGGACACGCTGGCCGAAACGGGGTTGGACGCCAGCACCTGGGTGGTGTTCTTCACCGACCACGGCCCGGCGTTCCCCCGCGCCAAGTCCACGCTCTACGACGCGGGGACCGGCATCGGCATGATCATCCGGCCCCCCACCGGCCGGGCGTTCACCCCAACCGTGTACGACGAACTGTTCAGCGGCGTGGATCTGCTGCCGACGCTGCTCGAGCTGCTGGGTCTGGACGTGCCGGCGGAGGTCGACGGGGTGTCGCACGCCCGCGCGCTGCTCGCGCCGGACCCGCACACCGTGCCGGTCAGGGACCACGTGTACACGACGAAGACCTATCACGACTCGTTCGATCCGATCCGCGCGATTCGCACCAAGGAATACAGCTACATCGAGAATTACGCGCCCCGGCCGCTGCTCGACCTGCCGTTGGACATCGAGGAAAGCCCGTCCGGGGCCGCGGTGGCGCCGTTCATCACCGCCCCGCGCCCGCAACGCGAGCTCTACGACCTGCGCGCCGACCCCACCGAGACCACCAACCTGCTGGCCGGTGACGATGCCGACGCCGACGAAGTGGCCGCCGATTTGGCTGTGCGCCTTCATGATTGGCGGCAACGCACCGGCGACGTGATCCCGTCGGAGTTCGCCGGCACCCGGATCTCGGCGCGTTACACCGAGACGTATCTGCAGATCCACCGGGTCAAGCCGACCGCCCGGTCGGCGCTCGCGGCCGACCGTGGCATCGAGAAGGAAGCCAGCGGCTAGCCGGCCGATCGCCGGGAACCGCCGACCTCGGCGACGATGAACACCCGCCGGAACGGGAAGATCGTCGTGCCGTCGGCCCGGGGCGGATACGCGTCGTCCAGCAGCGGGATGAGCTCCTCGCGGAACCGCTCCCAGTCCTGCGCGCTGAGCCGTTCCCGCACCGGAACCAGCGCCGTCCCGGTGATCCACTCCAGCACCGGGTTCTCACCGGTCAGCTGGTGCAGGTAGGTGGTCTCCCACACGTCGACCCGACACCCGGCGTCCAGCAGCAGATTGGCGTACTGCATCGGCGGCTGCACCACGGCGCCAACCCGAAATGGTATGTCCCGCATGACTTTCGCGTAGGGCTCGCGGCGGGCCAGGGTCCGCACCGTGGCGTGTGACGGCGTCTCGAAATTGCCGGGGATCTGGACGGCGATCCACGACCCGGCCGCAAGCTCGTCGGCCCACCGGACCAGCAGGTCGGCGTGCTCGGGCACCCAGTGCAGGGCCGCGTTGCTGACCACGACGTCGGTGTCGGGCTTGGGTTTCCAGTCCCGCAGATCGCCGATCACCGCGTCGATGCCGCGTTCCTTGGCGGCGGCGACCATCTCCGGCGAGGTGTCCACCGCCTCGATCACCGCGTCCGGCCAACGCCGGGACAGGTACTTGGTCAGATGCCCGGGCCCACAACCGAGGTCGACGACCCGCCGGGCCCGCTCGGTGCCCACCCGGGACAGCAGGTCGTAGAAGGGCCGGCTGCGGTGGTCGGCAAAGGCCAGGTAGACATCGGGATCCCACATGTCGGTCCTCCTGATCAACGCGCCGCCGCTAGTCGGGGAGATAGACCAACCGTATTACCGCACGCCACCCCGGCGCCGCCCAACTGGCCCCGGGGTCCGCGCCGGGGGGTTAGCATCGGGGTTCGTGGCGCCCGACACTTCGATTGATCCGCCCATCCCCGTCCCGGACATTCCCGCCGCCTGGCAGGGCGCGGACGTGCCCGTCGACGTCGACGGATTACCCCCGAATTCCGCGTTGTCCCCCCGCCAGCGGATGGTAATCGAGGGCTCGGCCATCGGCGACCTCGCCCTGCGCACCTGGGTGTCGTCGCTGCTCACTGCGACGGTGGCGCCGGCCGTGCTCGCCGCCTCGCTGCGGCACTCCGCCGCCCGCGCCGAGCGCGCCAACCTGAACTTCTACGCCGAGCTGGCCGCGCAACGCGATCCGGCGAAGTCGTTTCCCGCACCGGCCGCGTCGCCGCGGGTTTCGTCGCGGCCGGCGAGCCCGCTGACCGAGTGGGCCGCGGGCGGCACGGTGGAAAACATCGCGTTCGACAGCAGCTTCACGGCCATCAATCCCGCGATGCGCGGGCAGTGGGGCGCCTGGAAGGCCAACAACATCGTGCGCGCGCAGCACTGGCGCCACGACGACGGGCCGCGTCCCACGCTGTGCGTCATCCACGGCTTCATGGGGTCTTCGTATCTGGCCAACGGCCGGTTCTTCACGCTGCCGTGGTATTACCGCTCCGGCTACGACGTTTTGCTGTACACCTTGCCTTTTCACGGGAAGCGGGCCGAAAGATATTCGCCCTTCAGCGGTTTCGGCTATTTCGCCGGCGGCCTGAGCGGTTTCGCCGAGGCGATGGCCCAGGCCGTGCACGACTTCCGGTCCGTCATCGACTACCTGCGCGGCACCGGTGTCGACCGCATCGCGTTGACCGGCATCTCACTGGGCGGATACACCTCGGCCCTGGTGGCCTCGGTCGACGACCGGCTCGAGGCCGTCATCCCGAACTGTCCCGTCGTCACCCCGGCCACGTTGTTCGACGAATGGTTTCCGGCCAACCGACTCGTGCGCCTGGGGCTGCGCCTGTCGCACATCAGCCGCGAAGAGCTAGCGGACGGGCTGTCCTACCACTGCCCGCTGACCTATCGGCCGCTGCTAAACAAGGACCGACGGATGATCATCACCGGGCTCGGCGATCGCATGGCGCCGCCCGATCACGCCATCAAGCTGTGGGAGCACTGGGATCGCTGTGCGCTGCACTGGTTTCCGGGCAGCCACGTCCTGCACGTCAGCCAGCTGGACTACCTGCGCCGGATGACCGCGTTCCTGCAGACGGTCATGTTCTAGCCGGTTCGGCGACCGGCGCCGGTGTCGCCAGCGGCGGCCAGTCCAGCTCGGCCAGCAGGCCCGCCGGCGCGGCGGTATGCCCGTCCAGGCGCTGGGTCGACAACAGGTCCAAAGCCGACAGGGCCGGCCGGTGGTTGCCGTGCTGCGGGGTCAGCCCCGGCAGCGGCGCGGTCCGCTCCGGTGCCGTGTCGGTCAGGAAAGCGCACGCGGCCGCGACGGTGATGTGCGTGCCGTCACCGGCGAGCTCCAGCGCGGTGCACGTTTCCCGCGCCGGATGCGTCCGGATCGCCTCGAGCGTCTCGGCCAGCTCGCCGTCCACCCGGATTTGGTATGCCGCAAGGTAATCCGACGCGCCGCGTTGCACCCCGGACCAGCGCTCGCGCGGGTTGGAGGTGAGCAGCCGCGGGACGTCGTCGGCTGCCACGCCGTTGACATCCCAGCCGAGCTCCCTCAGATGGTCGGCGAGCCGGCGCGCCGCCACCTGCGCGGTCTCGTGCAACGGGATGCGCGCCGAGCGCGCCCGCAGCGCCGCCAGGTTGTCGGTGGCCGATATCGTGAGCCCGATCCACGTTTCGCGCCTCGACGCATCGGATGCGTTGTCGCGGCTGGTGATTCGGATCTTGTCCGCGCGGATGCCGTAGCGGTCCAGGTAGCGGGCGATCAAGGGCAGCGGCAGCACGTCGGCGGGGCCGTCCGGCCCCCCGACCCGCAGCAGCGCCGTTGTCGCGGTGGCGGATTCGGGAGCGGTCGCCTCGCCGCGCCCCATCATCGCCACCCGGCGGCGCAGCAGCGTGGTGAAATACGAACCGCGCCAGCAGCCGAACAGCACGACCACGACGGCCGCGGCGATGCCCAGCAGCCAGTAATCCCGCGGCGACCGCCAGGGGTAGGCCATCACCGCGGGCACGACGGCCAGCAGCGCCAGCGTGATTCGCCCGGCTCCAGGGGTGGGTATCCAGCGCTGCAGACTCACGGGGTGGGGTCCTTTCGTCGGCGGGTGGCGGTGGCGGCGATGCCGCCCGCGACTGCGACAAGCACAGCGAGCGCGGCGGTTCCGGCCAGCGCGACGGTCCGCGGGGTGGTGTCCTTGGGTGCCGGCGCCGGCGGGGCGGCGACCGGCTTGACCGGCGCGGCGGGAGGCTGATTGGCGGCGGGCAGCTGCCAGGTCAGCGCCGCGACCGGGTCCACGCTGCCGGTGCCGACGACGTTCGACGGCGCCCTGGCGCCGCCCCGGGCGGTCGCGGTGATGCGGCGCACGACCTGGGTGGCGTTCAGCTCCGGGTACTTGCTGCGCACCAGCGCCGCGACGCCGGCCACATAACCGGCCGCATAGCTGGTGCCGCTCAGCGCGATCTGTTGCTGGTGTTCGTCGGGCAGCCCGTTGGCCAGTCCGCCGCCGTCGGCGTTGCTGATCGACACGATGCGCTCGCCGGGCGCCGCGACGCCCACCCACGGCCCGGCCATGGTGAATTTCGCCGGCTGGCCGTCCGCCGTCAGCGCGGCGACCGACAGCACGTAGGGCTGCCACATGGACGGGATGGACAGCGAGGTGACGCCGGCCCAGTTGCGCGGGTCGTCGGGGCGGCTGAGGTCGGTGAGCGGGTTGGACTCGCATGACGTGCCACCGGCGACCGCCCCGGTCGGCCCGGTGTTGCCGGCGGCCGCCACGATCACCGCGTCCTTGTCCACCGCCGCGTAGCGGATCGCCGCGCCGAGCGCGGCCTGGTCGACGGGCCGGTCGGCGGGCAGGCAAGTGAGCGTGGAGATGTCGATCACCCGGGCGCCGAGGTCGGCCGCGTGCACGATCGCCCGGCCCAGCGTCGCGACGTCCAGCGAGGCCCGGGCCATCAGCGGGTCACCGCCGGGGGTCCGGGGCGAGAACTTGGCCGACGTCGTCCTGATCGACACGACCCGCGCGGCGGGCGCCACGCCGGCGAACCCGTCGTCCCCGGGCTGCCCGGCGATGAGCCCGGCCACCAGGGTGCCGTGGCCGTCGCAGTCGGTCAGGCCGTCCGTCGTCTCGACGAAGTCACCGCCCGGATCGACGTTCGGCAGCCGCGGGCCGGGCCGGACCCCGGTGTCGAGCACCGCCACCAGCTGGCCCTCTCCACGCGAGAACTGCCACGCCCCAGGCAGATTCAGCATCGCCTGGCCGGGGGCGACGGCCGCGGGATCGCTGCCGGGGATCACCCCGGAGACGCTGCACGGGCCGCGCTGCTCCATCGGTTGCACGGAGCCGGGACTCCCGCTGGGCGGCGGGACGCCCGGGTCGACCTTCGGCGCTTCGATGGCCAGCGCGGACGGGCACGTCCACAGCACGGCCGCCAAAGCCGCTGCGAGACAGGCTGACCCGGACCGGATCATCGATTGAGTATCCAGGTGAAGATGCCGACCAGGTACGCCATCACCGGGATCAGCGACGCGTCGAGCCCGGCCGCGACGAAGCCCACCAGCCGGCGCACCGGCAGCGAATAGCTGTCCGGCTCGGCGATCCGCGGGTTGAGCGCCACGACAATCCACACCGAGGCCAGCGCGACCAGCACCAGAGCCGCGCCGAGCGCGGCCGCGTAGCGTCCCGTCGCGGTGTAGAGCACCAGCAGGACGCCGGCGGCCAGGTAGGGCTGCGCGAGCAGCCACGCCTTGCAGGCGGCCGAGTCCCACACCCGGGCCCGCAGCGCGGCGGTCGCCGCGGTGGCGCCCACCACGTACCAGCCGACGCCGCCGAGCGCCTCGGGGCGCAGCGCGATCGCCACCGAGCCCAGGACGCTGAGAAGTACTGCGGCCGCGATGAATCCGTTCTGATGGGCGTCGCCGACCCGGACCCGCCGCGGCAGGTCCTCGAGCACCCGCAACGACGGGGCCGACGGCGTGGGGTCGCCAGGCGCGGGGATGACAGGCAGCGGGAAGCGCGCCCACAGCGCCGAGAGCTGGGCCGCCTCGATGGTGACCAGCAGCGCCGCGACGATCAGGCCGCAGCCGATGGCGACCGGGCGCAGCTGCCAGAGCACCTCGGCGCCCGCCGCCAGCGCCACCCCGGCGCCCACCACCGCGGTGGCGGTGAACAGGGCCACGACGCGCTCCCGTTCGGCGCTGGGCACCATCAGGGCGATCAGCGACCACGCCGAGACGCCGGCCGCGGCGAGCATGATCTGCGCCGGCCCGAACCGTCCCGGCACCGCCAACGCCAGCGCGGCGCCGATGGGCACCAGCGCGGCGATCGAGCACGCCGTCCCGGTGCGCGGCGAACGGGCCGCGACCAGCAGGCCGACGATGGCGGTCACCGCCGCGACCGCGCTGACGGCCACCAACCCGGCCAGCGCGCCGGTGGTCACCCGGTAGGTGACCGAGAGGCCGGTGAGAAGGAGGGCGACGGCGATCACCGCGGCGAGCGCGCCGCGCTGGATATGCGCTGCGCCCCAAGGCCGCAGCCGCGAGGTCGAGAAGATCATGGCCGCGTCGGCGATGTCCTCGACGATGCCGGGGGCCGCCTGGCCGACGGGCACCGGCTGCAGCGCCAGCAGGTCACCATCCACCACCCCGACGGTGTCCAGGCTGGCGTCCAGGCTGAACGGTGCGCCGCCGATCGGCGCGAGGCTCAGTTGGATCGCGCCACTGAGGTCGGCCGCGCCCCGCTCGTCGGACTCGCCGTTGGACGCCGCGGGCACCACCAAACGCTGAACGGCGGGCAAAATTTCACGCAGCGGCAACTCGGCCGGCAACGCCATTTCCGTCAGCCTGCTGTCCGCGAGGATTGCCACGCGGACGATCGGCATGACGGCGCCGGACGTCACCGGACCCTCGAAGGACGCTGGGGCCATACCTGAAACATCGTTGCTCTCTTCTCTATTGGGTTGCGTATTGCGCGGTGAAATCTCTGGCCAACCGGTGGCCGGGGAACCATTCGGCCTCCGGCAGCAGCGCGATCAGCTGTTCGATCGCGACGGCGATCGCGAACGGCGTGCCCGGGGCGAACGTCGACACCCACTCGCCGTCGAATGCGCGCGACGGGCTCACCAGGACCCGCCCCGCTTCCGCGTCGACGATGCTCATCCCCACCTCGGTGGTGGCGTGCCGGCCGTCGCGACGACAGCCGGCGACGATCTCGACGTAGCTGCGCGGGCCGGTGAACACTGACTCCACCACCGGGCGCGCCGACTGCGGAATGCCAAGGTAGTCAACGACTTCGGCCAGCGAGGCGCCCGAACGCAGCCGCTCGTCGGCCCGCGCTCCGACCCGGGTCGGCATGCTGAACGCGTCGAATCGGGCCGGCGGTTGCTGCGCCAGACCGACGCCGAGCACCGGAACCAACGCCCGCGGGTCGCCGATGTCCATGGCCGTGAAGGTGATCAGCTGCGCGCTGCGCAGCGCCACGATCGTCTTGGCCGTGGTCGCGGAGCGCTGCGCCACGATGCCGCGCAGCAACTCGCCGGTGCCGCCGACGTCCTTGGCGGGGCCCACGTAACGCAGGTCGAGCCAGCGCTCCGGGAAGCACACCACCCTGATCCAGTCGGCCACCACCGGGTTGACGATTCCGCCCTCCGACACCAGACCCATCCGGGTCAGCTCGGTGCGCTGACGGTCGAGGAACGCCTGGCGTTGCGCGGCATCGCTGTACGGCGAGGTGATCGCCAGCACCCACGGGAAGCTGCCCGCCCCAATGGTTTCGGCGATGAACCAGGCGTGATCGACCGTCAGCTCGACGGCGTTGGGTTCAGCACTCATCTAACTGGTGACTAACCGCCCCATTTGGCGGCTTCGGCCTGGTCGCGGGCGAGCATGGACGTGGTGTTGGCTTCGTGGGTGCTGGCCATCGCCTGGTAGGCGCGCACCAGACTTTCCATCGCCTGGTTCCACTGGGCCTGCCACGCCTGGTAGGTCATACCGGTGTCGCCCTGCCAGGCGTTGGACAGCGTGGCCTGCTCACTGGCGATGTCCGAACCGAGCCCCTGCAGCGTGCCGGCATAGCCGGACATGTCCGCGGCGTGGCTCAACATCGCCGGGTAGTTGTACATGATCTGGGACATCACAAGTCCTTTCGCGGTTGGTGGCGTCTGGCGGGATCAGAAGGCGGTGTAGCCGGAGGCCGCGGCTGCGTCGGCGGCCACGTAGGTGCCCGCGGCGTCGCCGAGGTTGGCCTGGGCGATGTCCAGCAGGGTGTTGACCCGCGCGGCCGCCTCGACGAAGCGCGCGTGCGCGGCCTGGAAAGCGGCCGAGGACTCGCCCTGGTGGAACGCCTGCGCCGACATCGCTTCCTGCTCCGCCTGGCTGATGGTGCTGCGCATCAACGCCGCCTTGGCGCCGAACGCCGACTGCGCGGCCACCAACTGGGGAATATGAGCGTCCAACATGCTCATGGTGATTCCTTTCTTCTCGGTCTCATGGGGTTTCGCTGACTGACGAGCATCGTGCTGACTGCCTGCTGACTGCCTCAGCCCCCTTCCCTCGGCCTCGTCGGGCGCGCCGGGTCTTGGTCCGCGTCGTGGTCCCAGGTGCCGGGCATCATCGGCATCCTTGGGCCATCGCCGAATTCGCCGTCCGTCAGCTTGGTCAATCCGGCCACGCGGAAGGCGTTCTCCTTCCGCGCGGTGCCGGCGAAGCCCAGCGGCCCGGCACCCGCACCGGATGCCACCGCCGCGGCCAGCCGCTCGTCGTCGCCGTAGTCCGGCGGGACGCCGATGTCGGAGTCCATGTCCGCGAACTCGTCGGCGTGATCGCGCATCGCGGCGCGCCGGCGCCGTCGCGCCCGAGCCTCGGCCCGGCTCGCCGCCGCCGCACCGGCCGCGGGGATGGTCGCCGCCGGCGCCTTGACGCCGCCGCGTCCGCCCAGCGTCGGGCCCACTCCGGTATCCGGGTCGCCGCCGTAGGCGACCAGGTAGGCCAGCGTGCTCGGCGCCGGCGCCGGCGCCGGCGCGGGGGCCGCACCCGAGCCCGCGGCGACCGAACTGGCCGGGGCGCCAGCGGGAGTCGCCACCGTCGGGGCCAGCGCGACCGCCGGCAGCAGCGAGGCCGGCTTGGTCGACGTGACGAGCGGTGTCGCCGCGGCCCCGGCCGCGACGGGCGCGATCTCGGCGGGCGCGGCGAACAAGGAACTCAGGCCGATGCCGAGCAGCAGCGGGATCAGGAAGGGCGCGGTCAGGATCGCGCCCCAGGTCGGCCAGCCCACGGCGTTGAAGAACACCTGGTAGGCGACGAAGAACAGCAGGGGGCCATTTGCCGCGAGCAACGCGGGCAGATTCGCCCAGAAGTCCTGCAACATCTTGCCGATGTTCTGGAAGAAGTCCTGCAGGAACTGGGCCAGCTGCCGGAAGAAATCCGAGATCGGGTTGGACGAGCCCTGCAGGGCGTTGGCCGTGGCGTTGTCCGCCTCACCGCCCGGCCGCACGATGGCCGGCGCCGGTGCGCTGCGCGGCGCCGACGCGAGCGCGGCTCCCGAGGTGGCCTGATAGGCGCTCATCACCGTGGCGGCCTGGACCCACATCCGCGCGTAGTCGGCCTCGTTCAGCGCGATCGGAATCGTGTTGATGCCAAAGAAGTTCGTCGCCACCAACACCCCGTGCACGGTGTGGTTGGCCGCCAGCTCCCCCAGCGTCGGCATAGCCGTCAGGGCGGCGGTGTAGGCCGCGGCCAC
>NZ_LATC01000127.1:0-12004 GCF_001414075.1 Mycobacterium sp. UM_11
GAGATGTGTATAAGAGACAGGCGCCATCTACCTGCAGCACGGGATCGACACGGCCCGCGAAGTGATCCTGCGGCTGTTCGGCCCGCTGCTGGACGCCGCGCCGACCCTGGGGGCCGGCCTGGACTGGAAGACCAGCCTGCAAGAGCTGACGGCGGCGCGCGGGATGGGCGCGCCGTCCTACGTCGTCACCTCCACCGGCCCGGACCACGACAAGGAATTCACCGCGGTCGTCGTCGTGATGGACACCGAGTACGGGTCCGGGGTGGGGCGCTCCAAGAAGGAGGCCGAGCAGAAGGCCGCCGCCGCGACGTGGAAGGCCCTGGACGTGCTGGACAGCGCCGTTCCCGGCAACTAGATGCCGGAGCTACCCGAGGTCGAGGTGGTGCGCCGCGGCTTGCAGGCCCGCGTCGTGGGCAAAACCATCACCGCCGTGCGGGTGCACCATCCCCGCGCGGTGCGCCGGCACGAGGCCGGGCCGGCCGACCTCACCGCCCGGCTGCTCGACGCCAAGATCACCGGCACCGATCGGCGCGGCAAGTACCTGTGGCTGCTGCTGGACGGCCAGGGCGATCCGGACAGCGCCCTCGTCGTGCACCTGGGCATGAGCGGTCAGATGCTGCTCGGGACGGTGCCGCGCGCCGACCACGTGCGCATCTCCGCGCTGCTCGACGACGGGACCGTGCTGAGCTTCGCCGACCAACGCACCTTCGGCGGCTGGATGCTCGCCGATCTGGTGAGCGTGGACGGCAGCGTCGTGCCGGCGCCCGTCGCGCACCTCGCGCGCGACCCGCTCGACCCGCTGTTTGACCGCGACGCCGTGGTGGATGTGTTGCGGCGCAAGCATTCCGAGATCAAGCGGCAGCTTCTCGATCAAACGGTGGTGTCGGGGATCGGCAACATCTATGCCGACGAGGCGCTGTGGCGGGCCAAGGTCAACGGCGCCCGGATCGCCGCCTCGCTGAGCCGCCGGCGGCTGGGGGAGGTCCTGGACGCCGCGGCCGACGTGATGCGCGACGCGCTGGCGCAGGGCGGGACCTCGTTCGACTCGCTCTACATCAACGTCAACGGCGAATCGGGGTACTTCGACCGGTCGCTGGATGCCTACGGCCGCGACGGGCAGAACTGCCGGCGCTGCGGCGCCGTGATACGCCGGGAGAAGTTCATGAACCGGTCGTCGTTCTACTGCCCGAAATGCCAGCCCCTGCCGCGGCCTTGAGGCGCGTTTGCAAGAAAGGTGAGGTTATCCTCACCTGGCATCGTTATCCTGGTCGACATGGTGTACGCGTGGAGTCGGGTCGGCTAGTGCGGCGATCGGGTTCCCCAACCGTGCTGGCCCACCTCACGCCGGGCCAGCGGGCGAGGATCGTGGGTGTGGCCCCGGCCGCATCCCCCGTGGTCGCGGGTCGATTGCGCCAGCTGGGCTTCCGTCCGTCGTCCGACGTCGAGGTCATTCGGCGCGCCCCGATGGGCGACCCGACCATTTACCGCGTTCAGGACACCGAACTGTGCCTGCGCCGCCGCGAGGCTCGGCTGATCCAGGTCGACCCGGGGAGCGTCGCATGACGTCCTGCCACGAGGAAGGCGCCGCCGTCGCGGTTGTGGGTGCGGCGCGGATCGCGCTGGTGGGCAGCCCCAACGCGGGCAAGACCTCGGTGTTCAACCACCTCACCGGGCTGCGCGCCAAGACCGGCAACTACCCGGGCGTCACCGTCGGGCGCCGGGTCGGCGTCACGAAGGTGGACGGCGCCGAGATCGCGGTTGAGGACCTGCCCGGCACCTACAGCCTGGAGCCCATCAGCCCGGACGAACAGGTGGTGGCCGACCTGCTGGCCGGCAACTTCGCCGACGCCGGCCGTCCCGACGCGATCGTCCTGGTGGCCGACGCCACCACCCTGCACCGCTCGATCACGCTCGTGGCCCAGGTGATGCGGCTCGACGTTCCGTGCCTGTTGGCACTGACCATGACCGACGAGCTGACCGCGCGCGGCGGCGGCATCGACGTCGACGCGTTGTCGACGGCGCTGGGCATTCCGGTGATCCCGGTGATCGCGCACCGCGGCGGGGGCATCGACACCCTGCGCGCCCAGCTGGCGTCCTTCGACCGGTGGCAGCGGCCCCCGATCCTGCCCCCGGGCGGCAACGACGCCATCGACGCGTGGGGCAAATCGGTGCTCGGTGCGGCCAAATACGTTGCGCCACAACCGGATAGGCGGACACGCGGCATCGACGCGATCGTGCTGCACCCGCTGTGGGGGACCATCATCTTCTTCGCGGTGATGTTCTGCTTCTTCCAGGTCGTCTTCACCGTGGCCGCGCCGCTGCAGGACCGCGTGAGCCAGGGGCTGGGTTGGCTCGGCGCGCTCGTCAGCGACCACGTCGGCAACTACGTCGTGCGCGGCCTGCTCGGCCAGGGCCTCATCGGCGGCGTGGGCACGGTGCTCCAGTTCATCCCGCAGATCGTGTTGTTGTTCCTGCTGATCGCGCTGCTGGAAAACATTGGGTACATGGCGCGGGCGGCGTTCCTGATGGATCGCGTGATGGCCGCGACGGGACTGGAGGGCCGCGCGTTCGTCGCGATGCTGTCGTCGTTCGCGTGCGCCATCCCGGGGATCATGGCCACCCGAACCCTGCCGTCGTCGCGCGATCGGATCGCCACCATCATCACGGCACCGTTGATGACCTGCTCCGCCCGCCTTCCGGTGTTCACCCTGCTGGTGGGGCTGCTGGTTTCGCCGCAGACCCAGTGGTGGGGCTTCAGCGCGCAGGGCGTCGCGATGTTCCTGCTGTACCTGTGCGGCGGCACCTCGGCGCTGATCGCCGCGTCGTTGTTCAAGTCGACGATCCTGCGCAGCGATCTGCTCCCGTTCACGATGGAGCTACCGCCGTACCGCTTCCCGTCGCCCAAGAACGTGCTGATCACCATGTGGGATTCGGCCAAGGTGTTCCTGCGCAAGGCCGGAACCATCATCCTGGGCACCTCCGTGGTGCTGTGGGTGCTGCTGAATCTTCCTGCGCGCCAATCCGAAACCGCGAGCATGTCGCCGACGGAGACCACCGCCTACATGATGGACCACAGCTACGCCGCGGACGTCGGCAAGGCGATCGGGCCGGTGTTCGCCCCGCTCGGCTTCGATTGGCGCATCAACGTCGCCCTGCTCGGCTCGTTCTCGGCGCGTGAGGTCTTCGTCTCGACCCTCGGCCAGGTATCCGCGGCGACGAACCCGGACGATCCGCACGAGGCCTTGGTCACCATGAGCGCCGACGACGGCCACAAGGTGTTCACCGCGCCGACCGTCATCGCGTTGATGGTGTACTTCATCTTCGCGCTGCAATGCATGTCGACCGTCGCCGTGATGCGCCGCGAGACCAACTCGTGGCGATGGCCCGCGTTCGCCTGGTGCTACATGTTCGTGCTCGCCTGGACGATGGCGTTCGCGGCCCGCTCGATCGCGGTCGGGGTGGGCGCATGATCCCGATCCACGCCACCGCCACCGCGGACCCGCGCCGGCTGCGCTGGGTGGTCCCGCCCGATCGACTCCCGACGCGCGGCACCGTCCGGGGCGCCCCCGGCCGGCTCGGCGCCCTGCTGGACGGCGGGACACTGGCCGAGGTCGTGGTCGGCGCCGACGACGTTCTGATCACGCTCGGAACCGGCGGCAGCTGGCGTGAGCTCGGCGACGACGTCCGCGAGGCGCTCGGCGAGGCGCTGCAGGAACCGGGTGCTTGGGCGGTCGACGAGTCGTCCGGCCCCGATCTGGAAACCGTTGCCGCGGAACTGCTTGCCGGGCCCGTCGGCGCGCTCGCCGCCTCGCACGGCGGGTCGATCGAGCTGGTCTCGGTGGCCGGCCACACCGTGACCGTGCGGATGGTCGGCGCCTGCGACGGGTGTCCGGCCGCGTCGTCGACCCTGCGGGACGTCTTCGAGCGTGAGCTGCGGCAACGAGTCGGCCCGCGGGTGATTGTCGTAAGCGAAAACAATTCGGCCGCAATCTCTTTCGGTAAGAAGCTGCTGTCGTTGATCGTCCGCTGAAACGCCTGGCCCCCGACTCGGCGGGGGTCGAGGCGCGCGGCCCGGTAAAAAGTAGGACATGACCGAACTGTGGGTGGAGCGCACGGGATCGCGCCGTTACACCGGATATAGCTCGCGCGGTGCGCAGGTGCTCGTCGGCTCGGAGGACGTCGAGGGCGTGTTCACCCCCGGCGAGCTGCTGAAGATCGCGCTCGCCGCGTGCAGCGGGATGTCCAGCGACCAGCCGCTGGCCCGCCGGCTGGGCGATGACTACAAGGCGGTGGTCAGGGTCTCGGGCCCCGCCGACCGCGAGCGCGAGGTCTACCCGCTGCTGGAAGAGACGCTCGAGCTCGACCTGTCCGGGCTGTCCGAACAGGAGAAGGAGCGGCTGCTGGTGGTGGTCGACCGGGCGATCGACGCCGTCTGCACCGTCGGGCGCACGCTGAAGGCCGGCACGCAGGTCAACTTCGAGGTCGCCGATGTCGGATCCTGACGTCCGGCTCACCGCCTGGGTGCACGGGCAGGTGCAGGGCGTCGGCTTCCGCTGGTGGACGCGCAGCCGGGCGCTCGAGCTGGGGCTTACCGGCTATGCGGCCAACCAGGCCGACGGCCGCGTGTTGGTGGTGGCCCAGGGGCCGCGCGAGGCCGGCGAGAAACTGCTGGCGCTGCTCGAGGGCGGCGAGGCCTGGCCGCCCAGGCCGGGCCGCGTCGACAAGGTGGTCGCCGACTGGTCGCAGCCGCAGGACCGCTTCGAGGGGTTCGTCGAGCGCTGAAGCGCACGCCGGAGCCGTGACTGATGTGGCCATTGTGGCCAGTGCGGCAAGGTGTACACGACGGCCGGATTTCGCGCCTCCCGACACCCCTCGGTGCGGGGGACGCGGGCGATTTGGGCGGTAGTCTGGCTCGCCGTGTACCTCAAGAGTCTGACGCTGAAGGGCTTCAAGTCCTTCGCTTCGCCGACGACTCTGCGTTTCGAGCCGGGCATCACCGCGGTCGTCGGGCCCAACGGCTCGGGCAAGTCCAACGTGGTTGACGCCCTGGCCTGGGTGATGGGGGAGCAGGGGGCGAAGACGCTGCGCGGCGGCAAGATGGAAGACGTCATCTTCGCCGGCACCTCGTCGCGCGCCCCGCTGGGCCGCGCCGAGGTCACCGTCACCATCGACAACTCCGACAACGCGCTGCCGATCGAATACTCCGAGGTGTCGATCACCCGCCGGATGTTCCGCGACGGCGCGAGCGAATACGAAATCAACGGCGCCAGTTGCCGTTTGATGGACGTGCAGGAGTTGCTCAGCGACTCGGGCATCGGCCGGGAGATGCACGTCATCGTCGGGCAGGGCAAGCTCGACGAGATCCTGCAGTCGCGACCCGAGGACCGCCGCGCCTTCATCGAAGAGGCCGCCGGGGTGCTCAAGCACCGCAAGCGCAAGGAAAAGGCGCTGCGCAAGCTCGACGCGATGTCGGCCAACCTCGCGCGGCTCACCGACCTGACCACCGAGCTGCGCCGCCAGCTCAAACCGCTGGGCCGCCAGGCCGAGGTGGCGCGCCGCGCCCAGACCATCCAGGCCGACCTGCGCGACGCCCGGCTGCGCCTGGCCGCCGACGACCTGGTCAACCGGCAGACCGAGCGCGACGCCATCTTCGAGGCCGAGGCCGCCATCCGCCGCGAGCACGACGAGGCCGCCGCCCGCCTGGCCGTGGCCTCGGAGGAGCTGACCGCCCACGAGGCGGCCGTCGCCGAGCTGTCGATCCGCGCGGAATCGGTGCAGCACACCTGGTTCGGGCTGTCCGCCCTGGCCGAGCGGGTGGCCGCGACGGTGCGCATCGCCAGCGAGCGCGCGCACCACCTCGACGTGGAGCCGGCGCCGCCCAATGACACCGACCCCGACGCGTTGGAGGCCGAGGCCGAGCGGGTCGCCGTCGCCGAGCGGCAGTTGCTGGGCGAACTCGCCGAGGCGCGCACCCGGCTGGACGCCGCCCGTGCCGAGCTGGGCGAGCGCGAACGCGAAGCCGCCGAGGCCGACCGGGCGCACCTGGCCGCCGTGCGGGCCGAGGCGGACCGGCGCGAGGGCCTGGCGCGCCTGGCCGGCCAGGTGGAGACCATGCGGGCGCGCGTCGAGTCCATCGACGACAGCGTCGCGCGGCTGTCCGAACGCATCGAGCAGGCCGCCGCCCGCGCGCAACAGTCCAAGGCGGAGTTCGAGACCGTGCAGGGCCGCGTCGGCGAGCTCGACCAGGGCGAGGTGGGCCTGGACGAGCACCACGAGCGGACCGTGGCCGCGTTGCGGTTGGCCGACGAACGCGTCGCCGAACTGCAATCCGCCGAGCGCGACGCCGAGCGCCGGGTGGCCTCGCTGCGGGCCCGCATCGACGCGCTCTCGGTCGGGCTGGAACGCAAGGACGGCGCGGCCTGGCTCACCCAAAACCACGCCGGCACAGGCCTTTTCGGGCCGATCGCCAAGCTGGTCAAGGTGCGTTCCGGCTACGAGGCGGCGCTGGCTGCGGTGCTGGGGTCGGCGGCCGACGCGCTGGCCGCCGAAAGCTTCGGCGCGGCCCGCTCCGCGGTCGCCGCGCTCAAGCGGGCCGACGGTGGGCGCGCCGCGCTGGTGCTCGGCGACTGGCCCGCCGACGAGCCCGCGGCGCGGGACGCCCTGCCCGGCACGGCCCGCTGGGCGCTGGACCTGATCGACGCGCCCGCGCGGCTGCGTGGCGCCATCACGGCGATGCTGTCGGGCGTCGCGGTGGTCGACGACCTGGATCAGGCGCTCGAGCTGGTGGCGGCGCGCCCCCAGCTGCGTGCCGTCACCCTCGACGGTGACCTGGTGGGTGCCGGCTGGGTGAGCGGCGGCTCGGACCGCAAGCTCTCCACGCTCGAGGTGACCTCGGAGATCGACAAGGCCGGCAGCGAGCTGGCCGCCGCGGAATCGCAGGTCGCCCAGCTGGCGGCGGCGCTGTCCGGCGCGCTGACCGAGCAGGCCGCCCGCCAGGACTCCGCGGAACAGGCGCTGGCCGCCCTCAACGAGTCCGACACCGCGATCTCGGCGATGTATGAGCAGCTGGGCCGGCTCGGGCAGGAGGCCCGCACCACCGAGGACGAGTGGAGCCGGCTGCTGCGGCAGCGCGAGGAGCTCGAAGCGGGTCGCGCGCAGACGGTCGAGGAAGTCACCGAACTGGAGAACCGGCTGCGCAACGCCCAGGAGACGCAGCACGTCAACGCCGAAGAGCCAAACCACGCGGAGGTTCGCCAGCGGATCGCGGCCGCCGCCGAGGCCGCCCGCAGCGCCGAGGTGGAGGCGCGGCTGGCCGTGCGGACCGCCGAGGAGCGGGCCAACGCGGTGCGCGGGCGGGCGGATTCGTTGCGCCGGGCCGCCGCCGCGGAACGCGAGGCCCGGCTGCGGGCCGAGCAGGCGCGCGAGGCGCGGCTGCGGGCGGCCGCCGTCGCCGCCGCCGTGGCCGACGCCGGGCGGCTGCTGGCGCAGCGGCTGGACCGGGTGGTCGCGGCGGCGTCGGCGATCCGTGCCGCGCTCGCGGCCGAACGCCAGGACCGCGCGACCGCGATGGCGGCGGTGCGCGACGAGGTGAACGCGCTGAGCGCCCGGGTGGCCACGCTCACCGACTCGCTGCACCGCGACGAGGTGGCCAACGCGCAGGCGGCGATGCGCATCGAGCAGCTCGAGCAGATGGTGCTCGAACAGTTCGGAATGTCACCGCCGGACCTGATCGCCGAGTACGGGCCGGACGTGGCGCTGCCGCCCACCGAGCTGGAGATGGCCGAGTTCGAGCAGGCCCGCGAGCGCGGCGAGCAAGTGGTCGCGCCCGCGCCGATGCCCTATGACCGGCCCACCCAGGAGCGCCGGGCCAAACGCGCCGAGCGCGAGCTTGCCGAGCTGGGCCGGGTCAACCCGCTGGCGCTGGAGGAGTTCGCCGCGCTGGAGGAGCGCTACAACTTCCTGTCCACCCAGCTCGAGGACGTCAAGGCGGCCCGCAAGGACCTGCTCGACGTCGTCGCCGACGTCGACGCCCGCATCCTGCAGGTGTTCAGCGACGCCTTCGTCGACGTGGAGCGCGAGTTCCGGGAAGTCTTCACCGTGCTGTTCCCCGGCGGCGAGGGCCGGCTGCGGCTGACCGACCCGGACGACATGCTCACCACCGGCATCGAGGTGGAGGCCCGCCCGCCGGGCAAGAAGATCACCCGGCTGTCGCTGCTGTCCGGCGGCGAGAAGGCGCTGACCGCGGTGGCGATGCTGGTGGCGATCTTCCGCGCCCGCCCGTCGCCGTTCTACATCATGGACGAGGTCGAGGCCGCGCTCGACGACACCAACCTGCGGCGCCTGATCAGCCTGTTCGAGCTGCTGCGGGCGCGTTCGCAGCTGATCATCATCACGCACCAGAAGCCGACCATGGAGGTCGCCGACGCGCTGTACGGCGTGACCATGCAGGGCGACGGCATCACCGCGGTCATCTCGCAGCGGATGCGCGGGCAGCAGGTGGAGCAGCTGGTCGGAACCTGATCAGCGTGTACTGACGGCGTTCCGCGTGCGCGGGCGGCGGGATTCCGGCGAATTATTCGCCCGGGACGCACACCCGAGGCCCAGGACGCACACCCGATGCCCCGTGAGCGCCGGGCCGCTTGAAACAATGTCAGCGTGTCCCAAGGTCTTTGGATCGCGATCGCGGTCCTGATAGTTCTCGTCGTCGTGGTCGCGCTGGTCGCGGGCCTGGTGCGGTACCGCCGCCGGCGGATCAGCTTCACCGCCAAGCCGGAGCCGGGGGCGATCGACCGGTCGGGCGGCTACACCGCGTCGTCCGGCATCACGTTCAGCCAGACCGCAAGAACCGATTTGGGGGCCGACCGGCTCGACACCACGGGGCTGCCCGCCGTGGGCGACGACGCCACCATTCCCCGCGACGCGCCGCGGCGCACCATCTCGGAGGTCGAACTCCCCGAACCCGAACCCGAACCCGAGGCCCCCGCGCCCCCGGCGGCCCCCGCACCTCCCGAAGCACCCCCGGCCGAGCCCGCCCCCGAGATCGAGGCCATCGCCCCGCCCGAAGGGCGGCTGGAGCGGCTCCGCGGCCGGCTGGCCCGCTCACAGAACGCGCTGGGACGCGGCGTGCTGGGCCTGATCGGTGGCGGCGATCTCGACGAAGACGCCTGGCAGGACGTCGAGGACACCCTGCTGGTCGCCGACCTGGGCCCGGTGGTCACCGATTCGGTGATGTCGCAGCTGCGCGCCCGCCTGGCCGGCAGCGACGTGCGCACCGAGGCCGACGCCAAGGCGGTGCTGCGCGACGTGCTGATCCGTGAACTGCACCCCGAGATGGACCGTTCGATCCGCGCGCTGCCGCACGCCGACCACCCGTCGGTGCTGCTGGTCGTCGGCGTGAACGGCACCGGAAAGACCACCACCGTCGGCAAGTTGGCGCGCGTGCTGGTGGCCGACGGCCGACGCGTCGTGCTCGGCGCCGCCGACACCTTCCGCGCCGCGGCGGCCGACCAGCTGCAGACCTGGGCCTCCCGGGTCGGCGCCGAGGTGGTGCGCGGGCCCGAGGGCGCCGACCCGGCGTCGGTGGCCTTCGACGCCGTGGACAAGGGCATCGCCGCGGGCGCCGACGTCGTGCTCATCGACACCGCCGGGCGGCTGCACACCAAGGTCGGGCTGATGGACGAGCTCGACAAGGTTAAACGCGTGGTAACACGGCGCGCCGCGGTCGACGAGGTGCTGCTGGTCCTCGACGCCACCATCGGGCAGAACGGGCTGGCCCAGGCGCGGGTGTTCGCCGAGGTGGTCGAGATCACCGGCGCCGTGCTGACCAAGCTGGACGGTACGGCCAAGGGCGGCATCGTATTCCGCGTCCAGCAGGAGCTCGGGGTGCCGGTGAAGCTGGTCGGGCTCGGGGAGGGTCCCGACGACCTCGCGCCGTTCGAGCCGGGCGCCTTCGTCGACGCCCTGCTCGGCTGAAACCCCTAACACGCAGCGCGGGACGTTAATACCGCCGAAACACGGTGGCCCCACTGCGGAAACAACCATCTCGCAAGGTTCTGGATCAGGTCACAGGCGTCGCCTGACGGCCATTCATGTCCTTACCGGAGGTGAGCGAGTGGCATTCCCGCAATTGGGCCAACCCGATACCGGCGATACCGCCTGGATGTTGGCGAGTTCCGCGCTAGTGCTGTTGATGACGCCGGGCCTTGCGTTCTTCTACGGCGGCATGGTGCGCACCAGAAGCGTGCTCAACATGATCATGATGAGCATCAGCGCGATGGGCGTGGTCACCGTGCTGTGGGTGCTCTACGGCTACTCGATGTCGTTCGGGGACGACCGGGGCGGCGTCGTGGGCAACCCGACCGATTACTGGGGCTTGGCGAAGCTGATCGGCGGCAACGCCGTCAAGGCGGACGCGAGCAAGGGCGTCACGCAGGTGGACATCCCGCTGGCCGGCACGATGCCCGCCACCGTCTTCGTCGCCTTCCAGCTGATGTTCGCGATCATCACCGTCGCCCTGATCTCGGGCGCGGTGGCCGACCGGCTCAAGTTCACCGCCTGGCTGGTGTTCGCCGGGCTGTGGGCGACGCTGGTCTACTTCCCGGTCGCGCACTGGGTCTTCGCCGCGGACGGCTTCGCGTCCGAGCACGGCGGCTGGATCAACAACAAGCTGCACGCGATCGACTTCGCCGGTGGGACAGCGGTCCATATCAACTCCGGTGTGGCGGGCCTGGCCCTGGCGATCGTCCTGGGCAAGCGCCGCGGCTGGCCCACGACGCTGTTCCGGCCGCACAACCTGCCCTTCGTGATGCTCGGCGCCGGCCTGCTGTGGTTCGGCTGGTTCGGGTTCAACGCCGGCTCGGCGACCAGCTCCAACGGCTCGGCCGGGTCGACGTTCATGACCACCACGGTCGCCACGGCCACGGCCATGCTGGCCTGGCTGCTAACCGAGCGCATCCGTGACGGCAAGCCCACGACGCTGGGTGCGGCGTCCGGCATCGTCGCCGGGCTGGTGGCGATCACGCCGTCCTGCTCGTCGGTCAACATCCTGGGCGCGATCGTCGTCGGGGCGGTGGCCGGAGTGGTGTGCGCGCTGGCGGTCGGGCTGAAGTTCAAGTTCGGCTTCGACGACTCGCTCGACGTGGTCGGCGTGCACATGATCGGCGGTCTGGCGGGCACGCTGCTGGTGGGCCTGCTCGCCGCGCCCGAGTCCACGGCCATCAACGGCGTGGCCGGGGTGTCGAAGGGGTTGTTCTACGGCGGCGGCTGGGCCCAGCTGGAGCGGCAGGCGGTCGGCGCGTTCGCCGTCCTCTTCTACTCCGGCATCGTCACGCTGATCCTGGCCTTGATCCTCAAGTACACGATCGGGCTGCGCGTGAGCGCCGAGGAAGAATCAAACGGGATCGACGAGGCCGAGCACGCGGAGAGCGGTTACGATTTCGGAACGATCGGTGGGCAAGGGTCCGTTCTCCCGGCCGCGCGGATTCCGGTGGATGACCGCAACGGTCTGGAGGAGGATCGAGTGGGCGACAAAGTGGAGGCAGAGCAGGCATGAAGCTAGTCACCGCAATCGTGAAGCCGTTCACCCTCGATGACGTGAAGACCAGCCTCGAGGACGCGGGCATCCTGGGGATGACGGTCAGCGAAGTCCAGGGATATGGACGTCAGAAGGGCCACACCGAGGTTTACCGGGGTGCCGAATACTCGGTGGATTTCGTGCCGAAGGTGCGCATCGAGGTGGTGGTCGACGATTCCATCGTGGACAAGGTCGTGGACAGCATCGTCCGGGCGGCGCGCACCGGCAAGATCGGTGACGGCAAGGTCTGGGTCAGCCCCGTGGAAACCATCGTGCGGGTGCGCACGGGTGAACGCGGGACCGATGCCCTCTGACCGTGGCGGGACGTCGCTGAACCGGGCCGGACGGGCCGGGAAGGTATGACAAACCCACAGTCATCGGGAGCAGGAACAGGAAGCGCCGGCGGGGCAAGCGATTTGGCTGCCTCCCGGC
>NZ_LATC01000128.1:0-11809 GCF_001414075.1 Mycobacterium sp. UM_11
GATGTGTATAAGAGACAGGTCCGCGCCGCGCTGAGGCGCGTCGAGCGCGGCGACCTGCGGGGTGATCTCGTCGTTTTCGACGGCACCGAACTCGGTGAGCTGCAACGGGGATTCAACGCCATGGTCGACGGGCTGCGTGAGCGGGAACGTGTCCGTGACCTGTTCGGCCGTCACGTCGGACGCGAGGTCGCCCTGGCCGCGGAGCGCGAGCGGCCGAAGCTGGGCGGCGAAGAACGCCATGTGGCAGTCCTGTTCATCGACATCGTCGGATCCACCCAGCTGGTGACCAGCCGCCCCCCGGCCGAGACCGTTCAATTGCTCAACCGATTCTTCGGGATAGTCGTCGAAGAGGTGGACCGACACTGCGGGCTGGTCAACAAGTTCGAGGGCGACGCGACGCTGGCCATCTTCGGGGCCCCGAATCATCTTGAGCGTCCGGAAGACGAGGCGCTGGCCGCCGCGCGGGCCATGGCCGAGCGGCTGGACAACGAGATGCCGGAGTGCGAGGCCGGTATCGGCGTCGCGGCGGGGCAGGTCGTCGCCGGCAACGTCGGGGCCAGGGAACGCTTCGAATACACCGTGATCGGCGGTCCGGTCAACGAGGCGGCCCGCCTGTGCGAGCTCGCCAAGTCGCACCCCGGCCGGCTGCTCGCGACGGCCGACGCGCTGGAGGGCGCGAGCGAGAACGAACGCGCGCGTTGGTCTTTGGGCGAGACGGTGACCCTTCGCGGGCACGAGCGCCCCACCCAACTGGCCTCGCCCACCGACCGGTCGGGTTGATTGATTTTCGAGCCGAGTGGGTAAGGGGATTGAAGACATCGCCCCTTACAGATTGGTGTTGACATGACTGGTAGCGGAACCGCCCGCCGTGTTTCCGTCGCCGCGGGAATTGCCGCGGTGATTGCCTTGAGTTCGTTGACCGCGGGCTGCGGCTCGGGCAAGGACAACAAGAACCCGACGACTTCGACCTCGACCGTCACCACCTCCGTCACCACGCCTGCCAGCGTCACGACGACCGCCCCGGCGGCGACCAGTCCCGCCGCGCCGGGCGGCGGCGGTCCGGAAACCGGACCCGGTGGTGCCACGACCGCCGGACCGGGTGGGTCCGGCGCCGGCGCCGGGCCCGGTGGGGCAAGCGCGGGCGTGCCGGGTGCCGGGGCTTCCGCCGGACCCGGTGGTGCGGGCGCCTGCGCCGGCGGCGTCTGCGTGGGAACGCCGCCCAGCCCGTAAGCGCCTGCGGGGCACCGAGCGGGATCACTCGACGGTGGCCAGGGCCGCAACGACGTGGTTGTTGGTGCGGGAGCCGCTCTCCCGCACCAACAACGCCACCAGCGATGCGCCTGCCACCAGCAGCGCCCCGACGAAACCGACGGTCGCCGGCCAGCCGCCGACGCCGTACACGAGGCCGCCGAACGCGCCGGCCACTGATCCGCCCAGGTAGTAACTGAACAGATACAGCGCCGCCGCCTCAGCGCGGTCGCGCTGCGCGACCGCGCCCACCCATCCGCTGGCCACGGTGTGCGCGGCGAAGAAGCCACCGGTGAAGGCGCCGACGCCCACGATGACGGCGACCAGGGAGTGCGGCACGGTGAGCAGCAGGCCGGTCACCGCAACCGGCATGGCGACTCCCAGCACGAGTGGGCGTCCCTTTCTGTCGGCGAGCCTCCCGGCCACCACCGATGTCCAGGTGCCGACCAGGTACAGCAGGAACAGCAGGCCGATCACCGACGGCGCCAGGCCGAATGGCCGGGCGGTCAGCCGATAGCCGAGGTAGTTGTACACGGTCACGAATCCACCCATCAGCACGAACCCCACGGCGAAGAGCTTCAGCAGCAACGGGTTTCGCAGATGCGCGGCGAGGTTGCGCACGCCGGCCCGCACGCTCGCCTCCCTCGGGTTGAAGAACTGAGATCGCGGCACCAGGACGGCGAAAACCACCGTGCCGGCCAGCGTCGTCAGGGAGCACACCAGCAGCGCCACCCGCCAATCGCTGATCTCGATGACCAACGACGGAACGAGTCGCCCGGCCAGCCCGCCGACCGTTGTGCCCGCGATGTAGCGTCCCATCGCCGACCCGAGCGACGAGGCGTGTACCTCCTCGGCCAGGAACGCCATCGCGACCGCCGGTATCCCGGCGAGCGCTGCGCCCTGCACCGCCCGGCCGAGGAGCAATACGCCGAGGTTCGGGCTGAACGGCAACAACAGCCCGATCACGCTGGACGCCACCCCCGAGGTCAGCATCACCGTGATGCGGCCGTAGCGCTCGGAAAGGACGCTGGCGGGAATGATGCAGACGGCCAGCATCCCCGTCGTGAGCGAGACCGTGAGCGCCGCGGTGGCCGGGCCGATCCGGTAGGCCGCCGACAGGGCCGGCAGGAGCGCCTGGGTGCAGTACATCGCGGCGAAGCTGGCCACCCCGGCGCCGCACAGCGCCGCGGTCAGTCGCCGGTAGCCGGGGCTGCCGGCGCGGTGCGCGACGGGAGTCGGGGGGCGCTGGGACATGCCGTTCATCCTGCGCTCCGCCGGGAATCGACGGAAATGAATTATTCGCTGGTTTAATATGCTTTTGGGGTATAAGTCGAGGTGGTGCGCTTGACGGGCGAGGACTACGAGTGGTTCGTCACACTCGCGGAGCTGGAACACGTCACGGCGGCCGCCGAACAGCTTCGCGTAGCCCAGCCGACGCTGACCAGAATGCTCGCGCGCCTGGAGCGGCGACTGGGCGTGGCGCTGTTCGATCGTCGGGGTAAGCGCTTGTCGCTCAACACCTATGGCCGGATCTTCTACGAGCACGCCCGGCGGGCACAGCTGGAACTCGACTCGGCCAGGCGGGCCATCGACGACCTGGCGAACCCGGCCGTCAGCGAGATCCGGGTGGGCTTCCTCGGCTCGTTCGGGGCGACGGTGGTGCCGCGCTTGATCGCGCGGTTCAAGGAATCCTCACCGCGCGTGGCGTTCGCGCTCGAGGAGGGCGCCGCCGAATCGATCGGCGACCTGGTGTTGGCCGGAGGCGTCGACGTCGGGGTGGTTTCACCGCGGCCGCGCCGGCCAACTCTGGCCTGGCGCAGCCTGTTTCGACAGCGGCTCGGTGTCGCCGTGCCGCGCGCTCACCGATTCGAGGGCAGCGCCGCGGTGTCCATGACCGAACTGGCCGACGAGCCCGTCGTGGCCATGCAGCCCGGCTTCGGCATGCGACGCCTGCTCGACGAGCTTTGCGCCGCGGCACACTTTCAGCCCCGGATCGTGCTGGAGGCGGCGAACCTCACGACGACGGCCGGCCTGGTGGCCGCCGGACTGGGCGTCAGCCTGATGCCCATCGACGGCAGCGACTCCGCACCGGGGTTGTGCGTGGTGCCGCTCGCCGACGCCGACGCGTACCGCGATGTGGGCATGATCTGGGACTCGGGCCGCCCGCTGTCCCGCCCGGCCCGCGATTTCATCGCGGCCGCCGCGGCCGTGCGGCAGGACGGACCCTGAGCCGACGTCCCACTGCGATGTCGCTTTTCCGCCAGTTTTGTCACCCGGTGGGTGTAAGTCTGGAAAGCGTGCACGACGACTTCGAACGCTGCTACCGCGCCGTCCAGTCCAAGGACGCGCGGTTCGACGGCTGGTTCGTCACGGCCGTCCTGACCACCCGCATCTACTGCCGGCCCAGCTGCCCGGTGCGGCCGCCGTTCGCGCGCAACGTGCGGTTCTACCCGACGGCCGCCGCCGCCCAGCGCGCCGGATTCCGGGCGTGCAAGCGGTGCCGTCCCGACGCGTCGCCCGGGTCGCCGGAATGGAACGTGCGCGGTGACGTCGTCGCCCGCACGATGCGCCTGATCGCCGACGGCACCGTCGACCGCGAAGGCGTCGGCGGGCTGTCGGCGCACCTCGGCTACACCACCCGCCAGCTGGAGCGGCTGCTGCAGGCCGAGGTCGGGGCCGGTCCCCTCGCGCTGGCCCGCGCCCAACGGGCGCAGACCGCCCGCCTGCTCATCGAGACTACGGACCTGCCCTTCGGGGACATCGCCTTCGCCGCAGGGTTTTCCAGCATCCGGCAGTTCAACGACACCGTGCGCTTGGTCTTCGAAAACACGCCGACGGAGCTGCGCCGGCGGGCGGCGGTCCGGTCCGGATCCTCGAGTTCTTCGGCCGCGGGGACGGTCTGCCTCCGGTTGCCCGTACGCACGCCGTTCGCGTATGAGGGCGTGTTCGGCCATCTGGCCGCCGGTACGGTGCCCGGTTGTGAAGAGGTCCGCGAGGGCGCGTACCGGCGCAGCCTGCGCCTTCCGTTCGGCACCGCCGTCGTCAGCCTGACACCGGCCGTCGATCACGTCCGCTGCGTGCTCGTCCTCGACGACTTCCGCGACCTGACGACGGTGATCGCGCGCTGCCGGCGGCTGCTGGATCTCGACGCCGATCCCGAAGCGGTCGACGACGCGCTGGTCGCCGACCCGCATCTGCGCCCGGCGGTGAGAAAGGCGCCCGGACAACGCATTCCGCGCACCGTTGACGAGGCCGAGCTCGCCGTGCGCGCCGTCCTGGGCCAACAGGTGTCGACCAAGGCGGCCAGCACCCACGCCGGTCGCCTGGTGGCGGCCTACGGGCAGCCGGTCGCCGACCCGGGTGGCGGGTTGACCCATACCTTCCCGTCCGTGGCGCAGCTCGCCCAGATCGATCCCGTCCACTTGGCGGTCCCCAAGTCCCGGCAGCGGACCCTCAGCGCGCTGATCGCCGGCCTCGCCGACGGCAGTATCGTCCTGGACAGCGGGTGCGACTGGGAGGCCGCGCGCAGGCAGCTCCTTGAGGTTCCCGGGATAGGCCCCTGGACCGCCGAGGTGATAGCGATGCGCGGCCTCGGCGACCCGGATGCGTTCCCCGCCAGTGATTTAGGGGTGCGCCTGGCCGCCGGGCACCTGGGCCTGCCCTCCGACGAACGCTCGCTTGTCGAGCGCAGCGGCGGGTGGCGGCCCTGGCGCTCCTATGCCACCCAATACCTATGGACCACCCTCGAGCACCCGGTTAACCAATGGCCACCACAGGAGGTCGCATGATCGAGTACCGCACGATTGACAGCCCTATCGGGCCACTGACCCTGGCCGGCCAGGATTCGGTGTTGACCATGCTTCGAATGGTCGACCAGACGTACGAGCCGAGCCGGACCGGCTGGACTCCCAACCCCGCGGCATTCTGCGAGGCCGCCGAGCAACTCGACGCCTATTTCGCGGGCGAGCTGACCGAATTCGATTTCGAATTCGAGCTGCGCGGCTCCGACTTCCAACGGCGAGTATGGGAGGCCCTGCTGACCATTCCGTACGGCGAGACGCGGTCCTACGGAAAAATCGCGGCCCAGATCGGCGCACCCGGTTCGGCACGCGCCGTCGGATTGGCCAACGGCCACAATCCCATCGCGATCGTCGTGCCCTGCCATCGGGTCATCGGGGCCAACGGAAGCCTCACGGGTTATGGCGGAGGCCTCGACCGCAAACAAAAGCTGCTCGCATTGGAAAAGAAGCGCGCTTCGGTGGCATTGACGCTATTCGACTAGGACTGCGCCGGCGTCAAAGAATGCAAAAACACCCCCGTTTCCGGGGGTGTTTTTGTGTATGTTCGGCGGTGTCCTACTTTTCCACCCGCATGGGCAGTATCATCGGCGCTGACAGGCTTAGCTTCCGGGTTCGGAATGGGACCGGGCGTTTCCCTGTCGCTGTGGCCGCCGTAACTCTATTTAAATTTGTTTCGGTGGGGGGTGTGGTATTCAAGCGTCCGCGACAAATGTCGGCGGAACTGGAAAGTGGTTGCGATTGTGTGTTGGTAAGTTTTCGGCCGGTTAGTGCCAGTTCCCTGCACTCATTGCTGAGCTTCCAGGTCTGGCCTATCGATCCCGTGGTCTGCGGGGGGCCTTATCCCTCTAAAAGGGTGAGAAACCTGATCTTGGAGAAGGTTTCCCGCTTAGATGCTTTCAGCGGTTATCCTGTCCGAACGTGGCTATCCAGCCGTGCCCCTGGTGGGACAACTGGTATACCAGAGGTTCGTCCGTCCCGGTCCTCTCGTACTAGGGACAGGTTTCCTCAAGTTTCTGACGCGCGCGGCGGATAGAGACCGAACTGTCTCACGACGTTCTAAACCCAGCTCGCGTGCCGCTTTAATGGGCGAACAGCCCAACCCTTGGGACCTGCTCCAGCCCCAGGATGCGACGAGCCGACATCGAGGTGCCAAACCATCCCGTCGATATGGACTCTTGGGGAAGATCAGCCTGTTATCCCCGGGGTACCTTTTATCCGTTGAGCGACACCCCTTCCACTCGGGGGTGCCGGATCACTAGTCCCGACTTTCGTCCCTGCTTGACTTGTAAGTCTCGCAGTCAAGCTCCCTTGTGCACTTACACTCAACACCTGATTGCCGTCCAGGTTGAGGGAACCTTTGGGCGCCTCCGTTACATTTTAGGAGGCAACCGCCCCAGTTAAACTACCCGCCAGGCACTGTCCGTGAACCCGATAAGGGTTCGACGTTAGGTGTCCAATACGATCAGAGTGGTATTTCAACAACGACTCCACAATTACTGGCGTAACTGCTTCAAAGTCTCCCACCTATCCTACACAAACCGTACCGAACACCAATACCAAGTTGTAGTGAAGGTCCCGGGGTCTTTTCGTCCTGCCGCGCGTAACGAGCATCTTTACTCGTAGTGCAATTTCGCCGAGTCTATGGTTGAGACAGTTGGGAAGTCGTTACGCCATTCGTGCAGGTCGGAACTTACCCGACAAGGAATTTCGCTACCTTAGGATGGTTATAGTTACCACCGCCGTTTACTGGGGCTTAAATTCTCCGCTTCACCTTACGGTTAACGGGTCCTCTTAACCTTCCAGCACCGGGCAGGCGTCAGTCCGTATACATCGTCTTGCGACTTCGCACGGACCTGTGTTTTTAGTAAACAGTCGCTACCCACTGGTTTCTGCGGCCGAATCCCGCTCCCACCGCAAGGGTGTTCACGGTATTCCGGCCCCCCTTCTCCCGAAGTTACGGGGGCATTTTGCCGAGTTCCTTAACCATAGTTATCTCGTACGCCTTGGTATGCTCTACCTGACCACCTGTGTTGGTTTGGGGTACGGGCCGTGTGTGTGCTCGCTAGAGGCTTTTCTTGGCAGCAGAGGATCACCGAATTCACCTCAATCGGCTATGCATCACCTCTCAGGATTAATGAGCGACGGATTTGCCTATCGCTCTCCCTACAGGTTTGCCCCAGTATTACCACTGACTGGTACGGCTACCTTCCTGCGTCACCCCATTGCTTGACTACTACCAGCGAAGGTCCCACGCAGCCCCGAAACTCCATGCCCCCGAAGGGGAATGGTCGATCCGGTTTTGGGTGGTTAGTACCGCTGATTCGTCAGGGACGCCCACACACGGGTACGGGAATATCAACCCGTTGTCCATCGACTACGCCTGTCGGCCTCGCCTTAGGTCCCGACTCACCCTGGGCGGACTGGCCTGGCCCAGGAACCCTTGGTCTTACGGCGGGCAAGGTTCTCACTTGCCTTATCGCTACTCATGCCTGCATTCTCACTCCCCCAAACTCCACCACCGGTTACCCGGTAGCTTCGCTGCATGGGGGACGCTCCCCTACCCAACCTTACGGTTGCCGCGGCTTCGGCGGTGTGCTTGAGCCCCGCTACATTATCGGCGCACAATCACTTGACCAGTGAGCTATTACGCACTCTTTCAAGGGTGGCTGCTTCTAAGCCAACCTCCTGGTTGTCTCTGCGACTGCACATCCTTTTCCACTTAGCACACGCTTAGGGGCCTTAGCCGGCGATCTGGGCTGTTTCCCTCTCGACGTACGGAGCTTATCCCCCGCCGTCTCACTGCCACGCTATACACCACGGCATTCGGAGTTTGGCTGACGTCAGTAACCTAGTAGGGCCCATCGGCCATCCAGTAGCTCTACCTCCGTGGTGAAACACGTAACGCTGCACCTAAATGCATTTCGGGGAGAACCAGCTATCACGGAGTTTGATTGGCCTTTCACCCCTACCCACAGCTCATCCCCTCAGTCTTCAACCTAAGTGGGTTCGGGCCTCCACGCGGTCTTACCCGCGCTTCACCCTGGCCATGGGTAGATCACTCCGCTTCGGGTCCAGAACACGCCACTACACCCCAAAGGGGATGCGCCCTATTCAGACTCGCTTTCGCTGCGGCTACCCCGCACGGGTTAACCTCGCGACGTGTCCCTGACTCGCAGGCTCATTCTTCAAAAGGCACGCCATCACCCCACAAGGAGGCTCTGACGGATTGTAGGCACACGGTTTCAGGTACTCTTTCACTCCCCTCCCGGGGTACTTTTCACCATTCCCTCACGGTACTAATCCGCTATCGGTCATCGAGAAGTATTTAGGCTTACCGGGTGGTCCCGGCAGATTCACAGCAGATTCCACGGGCCCGCTGCTACTCGGGTGTTGATACAGGGCAGGTGCCGGGTTTTCGCGTACCGGGCTTTCACCGTCTGCGGCGGACCGTCCCAGGCCACTTCCGCTAACCACGACACTTTCTGACTACCCCTCAGCCAGGTAGAGCTGAGATGTATCAATCCCACAACCCCGCACACACAACCCCTACCCGGTTATCCATGCATGCGGTTTAGCCTGTTCCGCGTTCGCTCGCCACTACTGACGGAATCACAATTGTTTTCTTCTCCTACGGGTACTGAGATGTTTCACTTCCCCGCGTTACCTCCCGCACCCTATATATTCAGATACGGGTAACACGACATCACTCGTGCTGGGTTTCCCCATTCGGAAATCCTCGGATCAATGCTCGGTTGACAGCTCCCCGAGGCATATCGCAGCCTCCCACGTCCTTCATCGGCTCTCGATGCCAAGGCATCCACCATGCGCCCTTAGACACTTACTTACACACAAGAGTTTTCAAAAGAAATTACACATTTCGACGAACGCACCACCGTTGCCGGCAACGCATCCGTCTAGATGCTCGCAACCACTATCCAATACTCAAACACCACACCCCACCACCAAGATGGAGGGACACCACACGGACTGGCCGAGTGTTGTCTCAGGGCCCAATAGTGTGTCTGGCAATCATTTGCTGTTGTGCACCCGGCCCTCACCCACTACAGGTGAGAACCCCGCACGGCTCGCACCCCACCAATTGGGGTGCTTTTCGTGGTGCTCCTTAGAAAGGAGGTGATCCAGCCGCACCTTCCGGTACGGCTACCTTGTTACGACTTCGTCCCAATCGCCGATCCCACCTTCGACAGCTCCCTCCCAAGGGTTAGGCCACTGGCTTCGGGTGTTACCGACTTTCATGACGTGACGGGCGGTGTGTACAAGGCCCGGGAACGTATTCACCGCAGCGTTGCTGATCTGCGATTACTAGCGACTCCGACTTCACGGGGTCGAGTTGCAGACCCCGATCCGAACTGAGACCGGCTTTAAAAGGATTCGCTTAACCTTGCGGCATCGCAGCCCTTTGTACCGGCCATTGTAGCATGTGTGAAGCCCTGGACATAAGGGGCATGATGACTTGACGTCATCCCCACCTTCCTCCGAGTTGACCCCGGCAGTCTCTCACGAGTCCCCGGCATTACCCGCTGGCAACATGAGACAAGGGTTGCGCTCGTTGCGGGACTTAACCCAACATCTCACGACACGAGCTGACGACAGCCATGCACCACCTGCACACAGGCCACAAGGGAACGCCTATCTCTAGACGCGTCCTGTGCATGTCAAACCCAGGTAAGGTTCTTCGCGTTGCATCGAATTAATCCACATGCTCCGCCGCTTGTGCGGGCCCCCGTCAATTCCTTTGAGTTTTAGCCTTGCGGCCGTACTCCCCAGGCGGGGTACTTAATGCGTTAGCTACGGCACGGATCCCAAGGAAGGAAACCCACACCTAGTACCCACCGTTTACGGCGTGGACTACCAGGGTATCTAATCCTGTTCGCTCCCCACGCTTTCGCTCCTCAGCGTCAGTTACTGCCCAGAGACCCGCCTTCGCCACCGGTGTTCCTCCTGATATCTGCGCATTCCACCGCTACACCAGGAATTCCAGTCTCCCCTGCAGTACTCTAGTCTGCCCGTATCGCCCGCACGCTCACAGTTAAGCCGTGAGATTTCACGAACAACGCGACAAACCACCTACGAGCTCTTTACGCCCAGTAATTCCGGACAACGCTCGCACCCTACGTATTACCGCGGCTGCTGGCACGTAGTTGGCCGGTGCTTCTTCTCCACCTACCGTCAATCCGAGAAAACCCGGACCTTCGTCGATGGTGAAAGAGGTTTACAACCCGAAGGCCGTCATCCCCCACGCGGCGTCGCTGCATCAGGCTTGCGCCCATTGTGCAATATTCCCCACTGCTGCCTCCCGTAGGAGTCTGGGCCGTATCTCAGTCCCAGTGTGGCCGGACACCCTCTCAGGCCGGCTACCCGTCGTCGCCTTGGTAGGCCATCACCCCACCAACAAGCTGATAGGCCGCGGGCCCATCCCACACCGCAAAAGCTTTCCACCACAAGGCATGCGCCAAGTGGTCCTATCCGGTATTAGACCCAGTTTCCCAGGCTTATCCCGAAGTGCAGGGCAGATTGCCCACGTGTTACTCACCCGTTCGCCACTCGAGTACCCCCGAAGGGGCCTTTCCGTTCGACTTGCATGTGTTAAGCACGCCGCCAGCGTTCGTCCTGAGCCAGGATCAAACTCTCCAAACAAAATCTCCTCGCAGAACGAGGTGAATTCAAATCAGAGATACCTGACAAGACGCCATTTAACTGGCATCAAAAACTGCCATACCCACACACGGGGAGTGCTAGGTATGGCCAAAAAAACAACAACAAATAAAAAGACCAAACACACTATTGAGTTCTCAAACAACACTTGTTTCGCCCGTTTTGGGGCAACCCTGCCAGCTTAATACAGGTCCGGCAGAGGAGTCAACTCCCGGTTTTGGTCTTCTGCAGACCGTCTCGGGAGCAGCCGTGCCAGGCTAGTACCAATCCAGCGAGGGAGTCAAGGGCCCGGGTTGTCGGCCGCCTGGTGTGGCGACCGCCCCTGTGGGGCACTGACTTTGGCTACTCTACCCGCTCGATCTCCGCTCCCAAAATCGACAGGTTCTCCACGAACAACGGGTAGCCGCGATCGATGTGGAAGACGTCGTGAACCTCGGTGTCACCGTCGGCCACCAAGCCCGCCAACACCAGGCCGGCGCCGGCCCGAATGTCGGAACACCAGACGGGTGCGCTCGACAATTGCGGCAGGCCGCGGACGACCGCGTGGTGGCCGTCGGTGCGGGCGTCGGCGCCCAACCGGATCATCTCTTCGACAAAGCGAAAGCGCGCCTCGAAAACGTTTTCCGTGATCATCGACGTGCCGTCGGCGATGGACGCCAGCGCGATGGCCATCGGCTGCAAATCCGTGGGAAATCCGGGAAACGGCAGCGTGGCGACGTTGACCGCCTTGGGGCGCTCGTACTGGGTGATCCGAAAGCTGTTGTCCGTCTGGGTGACGGTGGCGCCGGCGTCGTGCAGCTTGTGCAACACCACCTGCAGGTGGGCGGGGTCGACACCGGTGACCGAGATGTCACCCCGCGTCATCGCGGCGGCGATGCCCCAGGTGGCGGCGACGATGCGGTCCCCGATCACGCGGTGCTCGGTGGGGTGTAGCCGCGGGACGCCGGTGATGGTCATGGTCGGCGATCCCGCGCCTTCGACCCGCGCACCCATCTGGTTCAGCATGGTGCAGAGGTCGACGACGTCGGGTTCGCGCGCCGCGTTGTGGATGGTGGTGACACCCTCGGCGCTGTCTCTTATACACA
>NZ_LATC01000129.1:0-11558 GCF_001414075.1 Mycobacterium sp. UM_11
GTCAAGGGCATCCAGACGCTCGAGGACGACCGCGCGGGCGTCCTCGAGCGTCTGGATGCCCTTGACCACCAATTTGCCCGGCCACTGGGCCTTGATCCAGTCCAGGTCGTCGAAGGTGAGGCTCGGGTCGAACATGGTGGAGAGGTACTCGGAGACGGTGCCGGGCCAGCGGTCCAGCGACGCGAACGCCAACGGCTCGGTGGTCAACAGGTCGAACCACCACTTCGGGTGCGGCACGGCATCCAGCACGGTGCGCAGCGTCAGCGTCGGCGGGATCGTCATCCCGTTGCGGTTGTCCCGCAGCCGGGCCCCGGACACCGGGACGTCGACGGTCGCCAGCAGGGTGTCGAAACCCGCGTCGGCCGCGCGGCGCACCAGCGCCATCGAGCGTTCCCGGTCGCGCCACATGTAGAGCTGAAACCACTTCCTGCCCTGGGGAACAGCGGTGACGAGGTCCTCGATCGAGCAGGTGCCGAGCGTGGACAGCGAGAACGGAATGCCGGCCCGGGCCGCCGCCCCCGCGCCGGCGATCTCGCCCTCGGTGTGCATCAACCGGGTGAAGCCGGTGGGCGCGATCGCGAACGGCAGGACGACCGGTTGACCCAGCACGTTCCAGCCGGCGGTGACGTTGGTGACGTCACGCAGGATCGTCGGGTGAAACTCGATGTCGCGGAAGGCTTGTCGAGCGCGCGAAAGCGAGATCTCGTCCTCGGCGGCACCGTCGGTGTAGTCGAACGCCGCCTTGGGGGTGCGCCGTTTGGCGATCCGCCGCAGGTCTTCGATGGTGTACGCGGCGTCGAGGCGGCGCCTGGTGGCGTCGAACTGCGGTCGCTTGAACTGGATCAGCGGCGCCAGATCGCGCACCCTGGGCACTCGTCGTCGGACCGGCATATGTGCAACCGTAGTCACATGGACGCGCGCAGCGACCCCTTCGACCTGGAGCGCTTCGTCGACGCGCAGGCCCCGGTGTACCGCACCGTGGTGGACGAGCTGCGCGCCGGCCGAAAACGCAGCCACTGGATGTGGTTCGTCTTCCCGCAATTGCGCGGCCTGGGCGGCAGCCCGACCGCGGTGCACTACGGCATCTCTTCGCTGGACGAGGCGCGGGCCTACCTGGCCCACGAGCTGCTCGGGCCGCGATTGCGCGAGTGCGCGCGACTGGTCAACCAGGTGCGGGGCCGCTCGGCCGGCGAGATCTTCGGCTCGCCGGACGACCTGAAGCTGCGTTCGTCGATGACGCTGTTCGCCTTGGCGACCGACGAGAACGGGGAGTTCGTCGCGCTGCTCGAGAAGTATTACGGCGGGCAGCAGGATGAGCTGACGCTGAAGCGGCTAGGCCGGGCCTAGAATCCGCCAGCCGTGCGGCTCGACCACCACCGCGTCGACGACCTCCTGCGGTGGGGCCGCCGATCCGCCGATGACCCGCCGGTGTCCCGCGCCCAGCTCCGTCAGCGCCACGCGCATCGGCTCCTCGCCGATGTTGAGCGCGACCAGCAGCGCGTCGTCGCCGTTGCGCGTCTCGTACACGTAGTGCCGGTTTTGCAGCCGCAGCGCGCTCGTCGTCGCCCGGTGCAGCCACGGGTGGCGACGACGTAGCCCGACCAGGAATTGGTGCAGGGCCCACATTTCCGCCCCGAAGTCATCCAATTGCAATGGGGGAGAAGCGAACTCGGGCCGCACCGCGTCGTCGCCGCCGTAGCGCTCCTCCTTGACCCCGCGGAATCCCAGCTCGTCGCCCGCGTACACGCTGGGCACGCCACCGACGGTCAGCAGGATCACCAGCGCGTGCGCCACGTGCTCGGGGCGTTCGAGCCGGCTGGCGATGCGGGTGACGTCGTGGTTGCCGATGAAGGTCAGGGGCGCGAAGCCGGCGAGAAACTCGGCGTGCCGCTGCAACGCCCAGTCCAGCTCGAAGAAGTTGCCGTCGTTGAGGCCGCTCCAGATCGCCTTCCACAGCTCGTACTGGGTGGCCGAGTCGAACGTGGCGGCGCGCACCACCGCGGCGTAGTCGCCGTGAATGAGCTCGCCGACGAACCAGGAGTCTCCGAACCGCTCGCGCACCCGCGGCAGCGTGGCCGCCCAAAACCGTTCGGGCACCGTGTAAGCCGCGTCTAGGCGCCAGCCGTCGGCGCCGCGGCCCAGCCAGTGCGCCATCACGTCCACGGTGTAGTCGGCGACCTCGGGGTTGTCGTGGTTGAGCGTGATCAGCTCGGAGTGGCCCTCGAACGTTCCGCCGCTGAACCACCCCGGTGCCCCGTCGCGGTAGCGGGGGAAGTCCACGCCGACGTGGTTGAACACGCCGTCGAGCAGGATGCGCAGCCCGCGGCGGTGAGCCTCGGCGACGAGGTGGTCGAAATCGGCGTCGTCACCGAGCCGGGGATCGATGCGGTAGTGGTCGGTGGTGTCGTAACCGTGTGTGCGCGAGGCGAATATCGGCCCCAGTGCAATGCCCGAAGCGCCCAGCGCGATCGCGTGGTCGAACCAGTCGACGAGCCGCCGCAGCCGGTGTTCGCCCGGCTGCGGCGGCCCGTCCGACGCGGGAAACGCGCCGACGAACCCCAGCGGATATACCTGCCACCAGATCGCGTGTTCTACCCAGGCTGGAGCCGTCACTAGCCGACGGCAGCCAGCGTCTGGGAGGCGACGATCGCTTGCGCCACGCCGGCGACGATGGCCGCGGCCTTCAGCGCCTCCTGGATGGTCTCCCGAGTGACGCCCGCCTCGCGCAGCGTGTGCTCGTGGGCTGCCACGCAATCCGGGCAGCCGTTGATCGAGGACACCGCGAAGCACCACAGCTCGAAGTTCGCCTTGTCCACACCGGGATTGGCGATGATGTTCATCCGCAGGCCCGCCCGCAGGTCGTCGTACTTCCCGTCGAGGAAGCCACGGCCGCGGTAGAACACGTTGTTCATCGCCATGATCGAGGCGGCGCCCAGGGCGGCGTTGTACGCCTCGGCCGACAAGACATCGGCCGCCTCGGCACCGATCTGGGTGATCACCTCGGTGTTGCGGGTCGCCGCGGCGCTGGCCAGCAGGGTGCCCCACAGCTGTTCCTCGTTCAGCTCCGTAGTGCGCGTGATGGAGCCCAGGTTGAGCTTGAGGTCCTTGGCGTACTCGGGCAGCGCTTCCTTGAGGTTTTCTACGCTCATCTCGCCTCCCTGATCAAACCCTAGGTGATTAGGCCGAAGCCTTGAGCAGCTCGGTGGCGTCGAGCGTCGGGTCGCCCTTGCGCCAGTTGCAGGCGCACAGCTCGTCGGACTGCAGCGCGTCGAGGACCCGCAGCACTTCTTCCACGTTGCGGCCCACGGAACCCGCGGTGACCGAAACGAATTGGATCTCGTTGTTGGGATCCACCAGGAAGGTCGCGCGGTCGGCGACGCCGTCGGCGTTGAGAACGCCGGTGGCCAGGCTCAGCTCCCGCTTGATGTCAGACAGCATCGGGAACGGCAGCTTCTTCAGGTCCTCGTGCTGGGCCCGCCAGTTGAAGTGGACGAACTCGCTGTCGATCGAGACGCCGAGCACCTGCGCGTCGCGGTCGGCGAACTCGTCGTTGAGCTTGCCGAAGGCGGCAATCTCGGTCGGGCACACGAAGGTGAAGTCCTTGGGCCAGAAGAACACAACGCGCCACTTGCCTTCGTGGTCCTCGTTGGTGATGGTGGTGAAGTAGTCCTCGGGCTGCTTCGCGTCGATCTTGGACAGGTCGCCCGCGATCAGCGCAGTGAGCTCGTAGGCGGGGAATTGGTCGCCAATGGTTAGCAGAGGCATGTCGCTCCTTTTTGGATTTACTCAAGATTAGCCGTCCCTGCCATGGTGCCCGCTTCCCTTACCTAAAGTAAAGGTGATATTTCCCACTACACTTATAGGCATGCCCGATAGGAATTATCAGCCGACGATCGCCGGCCTGCGCGCGTTTGTCGCGATCGCCGAGAAGCGTCAATTCAGCGGCGCCGCAGCCAGTCTCGGCGTCAGCCAGTCCACGTTGTCCCAGGCGCTGGCGGCGCTGGAAACCGGGCTCGGCACCCAGCTCATCGAGCGCTCGACCCGGCGTGTCCTGTTGACCGCGGAGGGTACGGAGCTGCTTCCGCGCGCCCAGGCCGTCGTCGACGCGGCCGACGCGTTCAGCGCCGCGGCCGCCGGCTCGGCCGATCCGCTGCGCGCCGGGATGCGGCTGGGACTGATCCCCACGGTGGCGCCCTACGTGCTGCCGACCGTGCTGGCCGGCCTCGCCGAACGCTTCCCGGCGATGACGTTGCGGGTGACGGAAGACCAGACCGAGCGGCTGCTGACGATACTGCGCGAGGGCGCGCTCGACGCGGCGCTCATCGCGCTGCCGGCCGACGCCCGCGGTGTCACCGCGATCCCGATCTACGACGAGGACTTCGTGCTGGCGTTGCCGCCCGGGCATCCGCTGTCGGGACAACGACGGGTCCCGGCGACGGCACTGGCCGACCTGCCGCTGCTGCTGCTGGACGAGGGGCACTGCCTGCGCGACCAGGCGCTCGACGTGTGCCACAAGGCGGGCGTGCGCGCGGAGCTGGCCAATACCCGGGCGGCCTCGCTGGCCACCGCGGTGCAGTGCGTGACCGGCGGCCTGGGCGTGACGCTGATCCCGCAGAGCGCGGTGCCGGTCGAGGCGACGCGAAGCCGCCTCGGGCTGGCGCAGTTCGCCGCGCCCCGCCCCGGGCGGCGCATCGGCCTGGTGTACCGCTCGTCGAGCGGCCGCGACGAGTCCTACCGGCAGCTGGCCGGGATCATCGGCACCGTGATCCGCAGCCAACATCAGGTGCGCCTGGTCAAATAGGGCGGCGGGGCGCGGGGCGGGCAGTAGGTTCTGCCTATGGAGAAGGTCATCGCCGTGCTGATGCGTGCCGATTCGGACGAGAAGTGGTGCGCCCGCCAGCGCGGCCCCGTCGCCAGCGCCCTGTTGGAGCTGGGCCTGCCGGGGCTGTCGGTCAACGTGCGCGACGACGCGGTGCGCCACTCACTGATGACGCTGACGACGCTGGACCCGCCCGTCGGGGCGGTGGTGAGCATGTGGACGCAGCAGTGCTACGGCGAGCAGATGACGGCGGCCCTGGCCCTGCTGGGCGCCGAATGCGAACAACTCGCCGCTTACCTGGTAACCGAATCCGTGCCGCTGAAAGCGCCCACGTCCGAATTAGGTTCTCGCACAACCGGTTTGGCTAACATTGCGCTGCTGCGCCGGCCGGCCGGGCTGGACCAGGCGAGCTGGCTGACCCGGTGGCAGCGCTATCACACCTCGGTGGCCATCGAGACGCAGTCCACCTTCGGCTACACCCAGAACTGGGTGGTGCGGACCCTCACCCCGGACGCACCGGGAATCGCGGGCATCGTCGAGGAGTTGTTCCCCACGGAGGCGATCACCGATCTCAAGGCGTTCTTCGGTGCCGCCGACGACAACGATCTGCACGACCGGTTGGGCCGAATGGTCGCGAGTACCACGGCGTTCGGCGCCAACGAGAACATCGACACCGTCCCCACCAGCCGCTACGTCTTCAAGACACCGTTCATCGAGGAAGCCACATGACAACTCTGCGCGACGCTGTGGCGTTGGCCGCGGCGGAACACGGCCTGGCGGTCGTTTCCACCGTCCGCGCCGACGGAACGGTGCAGGCCTCGCTGGTCAACGTCGGCCTGTTGCCGCACCCGGATACCGGGCAGGAGGTGCTGGGCTTCACCACCTACGGCAAGGTCAAATTGGCGAACCTGCGGGCGCGGCCGCAGCTGGCGATCACCTTTCGCAACGGCTGGCAGTGGGCGACGGTCGAGGGCCGCGCGGAGCTGGTCGGTCCGGACGACGCGCAGCCCTGGTTGCCCGCTCAGGACCAGTTGCGGCTGTTGCTGCGCGACGTCTTCACCGCCGCCGGGGGCACGCACGACGACTGGGAGGAGTACGACCGGGTGATGGCGCGGGAGCGCCGCGCCGTCGTGCTGATCGCGCCCACCCGCGTCTACAGCAACGGCTGACCTGGTTAGGCTGCAGCGGTGACGCTGCAGATCGATGACGACAAGCGGGTGCGCACCCTCACGCTCAACCGGCCCGAGGCGTTGAACGCATTCGACGAAGCCCTCTACGACGCCACCACGGAAGCGCTGCTGGCCGCCGCCGAGGATCCCGAGGTCGCCGTGGTGCTGCTGACCGGCGCGGGTCGCGGCTTCAGCGCCGGAACCGATCTCGCCGAGATGCAGGCCCGCATCACCGATACGGCTTTCACCCCGGGCAAGCATGGCTTCATCGGGCTGATCAGCGCGCTCAGCGCGTTCCCCAAACCACTGATCTGCGCGGTCAATGGGGTCGGCGTGGGCATCGGCGCCACCATCCTGGGCTACGCCGATCTGGCGTTCATGTCGTCGACGGCCCGGCTGAAGTGCCCGTTCACCAGCCTGGGGGTGGCGCCGGAAGCGGCGTCGTCCTACCTGCTTCCGCAGCTGGTGGGCCGGCAGAACGCCGCCTGGCTGTTGATGTCCTCGGAATGGGTCGACGCCGACGAGGCGCTCCGCATGGGCCTGGTCTGGCGGGTCTGCGAGCCGGATGACCTGTTGCCCGAGGCCCGCCGGCACGCCGAAGTCCTTGCCAGCCGGCCCATTTCGAGCCTGATGGCGGTCAAGCACACGATGATGGAACCCGTTCGTCCGGAGATCGCGGCGGCCACCGCGCGGGAAAACGCTCACTTCGCCGAGTTGATGGGCGCCCAGGCGAACGCCGCCGCCCTGGCGGATTTCAACAAACGCTGAGGCCGGCTACCGCGACGGGGCGGCCTCGAGGTTCGCCGACGCGGCGATGATCGCCCGCAGCGTCCGCCTGCACCGTCCGCAGTCGCCCCCGGCCCCGCACGCGGCCATGACCTCTTTCGAGGTGGAGGCGCCGCGCGCGACCACCTCGGACACCGTGTGGTTCGTCACGCCGACACAGAGGCACACGTACATCAGCGCATCCCCTGCATGCGGGCGACATTCCCTTCGTCGACGGCGTGGCCACGCGACCGCACTTCGTCCTCCCTCTCGGCGTCCCGCGTCAGCGGGGAATCCCGAAACAAGTGCCGAACCGACAGCCTTATTAGTTGAGTCTAACCTAACTTCGTTAGCGCAGTCTAACCTTACCCGCCAGCAACCTGGGCCACGGAGTTTCCGCGAGACACACACTGAGCACAGCCATACCTTGCTGGAAGATTGCCACCGGCCGTGGCAAAGTGCGGTTACGGCCCGGCATGGTGCGCTCAGCCCAGCGCGCCCGGCCCGGCGCCTAGAACGGCCACCGTTTACACCGTCACCGTAGGGGAGTGAAGATGCAAGGCGATCCGGATGTTTTGCGCCTGCTGAACGAGCAGCTGACCGGCGAGCTCACCGCGATCAACCAATATTTCCTGCACTCGAAGATGCAGGACAACTGGGGGTTCACCGAGCTCGCCGAGCACACCCGGGCCGAATCCTTCGATGAGATGCGGCACGCCGAGGCCATCACCGACCGCATCCTGCTGCTGGACGGGTTGCCCAACTACCAGCGCCTCTTTTCGTTGCGCATCGGCCAGACGCTGCGCGAGCAGTTCGAGGCCGACCTGGCGATCGAGTACGAGGTGATGGACCGGCTCAAGCCCGGCATCATCATGTGCCGCGAGAAGCAGGACACCACCAGCGCCAATTTGCTGGAAGAGATCGTGGCCGACGAGGAAAAGCACATCGACTACCTCGAGACGCAGCTGGAGCTGATGGACAAGCTGGGCGTGGAGCTCTACTCCGCGCAGTGCGTGTCCCGGCCGCCGAGCTGACCCGCCCCACGCCTTTCGCCGGTTTTGGTTGCCACGGGTTGACCGTGGGCACTCACTACCATCGAAAGCCGTGGGAAGGCGGGCATGACGAGGGCAACACCAGCGGCGGCTGAAACCGGCGGCACGTCGGATTCCGAGCCCGGGGACGTCGCGGTCGACCCGCAGCGACGCAATTTCATCTTTGTCGCGGTCCTGCTCGGCATGCTGATGGCCGCGCTGGACCAGACGATCGTGGCGACCGCGTTGCCGACCATCGTCGCCAATCTCGGTGGCGCAGGCCATCAATCGTGGGTGGTCACCAGCTACCTGCTCGCCTCGACCATCATCACCGCCCTCGTCGGCAAGTTCGGTGACCTGTTCGGCCGCAAGCGGGTGTTCCAGGCGGCCGTCGTGTTCTTCGTCGCCGGATCGGTGCTGTGTGGGCTCTCCAGCTCGATGGGCATGCTGGTGGCGGCACGGGCGCTGCAGGGCATCGGCGGCGGCGGCTTGATGGTGACCGCCATGGCGCTGATCGGCGAGGTGATCCCGCTGCGGGACCGCGGCCGCTACCAGGGCGCGATGGGCGCGGTGTTCGGCGTCACCACCGTGATCGGCCCCTTGCTCGGCGGCTACTTCACCGACCACTTCACCTGGCGCTGGGCGTTCTGGATCAACGTGCCGATTTCGGTCGTGGTCTTCTTCGTGGCGGCCGCCGCCATCCCGGCGCTGTCCGAGCGCACCAAACCGGTCATCGACTACACCGGGATCCTGTTCGTCGGCCTGGGCGCCGCCGGGCTGACGCTGGCCACCAGCTGGGGCGGCACCACCTACCCGTGGGGATCGCCCACGATCATCGGCCTGTTCGCCGGCTCGGTGATCGCGTTGTGCATCTTCGCCTGGGTGGAAAGCCGCGCCGCCGCGCCGATCCTGCCGACCCGGCTGTTCGGCAGCCCGGTGTTCACGGTGTGCTGCGTGCTGTCCTTCGTGGTGGGTTTCGCGATGCTGGGCGCCCTGACGTTCCTGCCGACGTACATGCAGTTCGTCGACGGCGTCTCGGCCACCACATCGGGCCTGCGCACGTTGCCGATGGTGATCGGGATGCTGATCACTTCGATGGGCAGTGGTGTCATCGTCGGCCGCACTGGCCGATACAAAGTCTTTCCCGTCGCCGGCACCGCCGTCATGGCGGTGGCGTTCTTTCTGATGTCGCGGATGGACCCGTCCACATCGACGTTGGTCCAATCGCTGTTCCTGATCATCCTCGGCGCGGGGATCGGGATGTGCATGCAGACCCTCGTCCTGATCGTGCAGAACACCGTGAGCTTCGACGACCTCGGCGTCGCGACCTCCGGCGTCACCTTCTTCCGCACGATCGGCAGCTCGTTCGGCGCCGCCATTTTCGGCTCGCTGTTCACGAACTTCCTGCACAGCCGGATCGGCCCGGCACTGGTGGCCAGCCGCGCGCCGGCCGCGGCCGCCGCGTCGCCGGAGGCCCTGCACCGGCTGCCCCGCCAGGCGGCCGCCCCGATCGTCGCGGCCTACGCCGAGTCGCTCACCCACGTGTTTTTCTGGGCGGTTCCGGTCGCGCTGGCCGGCTTCGTCCTGGCACTGTTCCTGCGGGAGATCCCGCTGCGCGAAATGCACGACAGCACAATCGATCTCGGCGACGCGTTCGGCATGCCGAACACCGAGACACCGGATCAGATGCTGGAGGGCGCGGTCGAACGCATGCTGCGCGGGGTGCCCGGCATGCGATTGCGCAGCATCGCCATGCGGCCCGACTGCCGACTCGACGTGGCCGGATTGTGGGGCGTCCTGCGCATCAACCGCTACGGACAGATGTACGGCACGGCCCGGCTCACCGACATCGCCGACTACCTGCGGATACCGTTCGAGGTCTTGGAGCCCACCTTCGCGCGCCTGATCGCGACCGGATACGCCAGGGGCGACGGCGACCAGATGTGGCTGACGCCGGCCGGCGCCCAGCAAGTGGACTACGTGCACTCGCTGCTGGTGGGCTGGCTGGTCGACAAGCTCGCCCGGTCACCGGGATTCGACGGACGACCGGATCGTCGCGTGGTCGAAGCGGCGCTGAATCGCGTCGCGGGGCGCGTTCTCGCGCAACGGGACTGGAGCGACGACCGGCCCACCACCAAGATCGCGGTGCCCACCCCCTGAAACGGGCGGTGCGGGGCGTACCATCACGCCATGAGCCGAATCGGAACATTTGCTGACGACGACCTGGCCGGCTGGTTCGCGAAGTCTCCCGACATCGGCGGCGCCCTGGGCGGCTTCAGTAACGCGGTCTACACGAAGAACCGGTTGCCGCTGCGCACCCGCGAGCTGGCGCGCGCGGTGATCGCCCACCGCAACGAATGTGTGGTCTGCGTCAACACCCGCGACGAAGACGGCCCCGCCGCCGGCGTCGACGAGGAGTTGTATGACCACGCGCTTGAGTGGCGCACCTGGCCCGGCTACAGCGAACAGGAGCGGCTGGCCGCCGAGTTCGCGGACCGATTCGCCACCGACCACACCGCCCTGCGCGACGACGAGGATTTCTGGAGCCGTTGCTCGGCACACTTTTCCGACGAGCTGCTGGCCGATCTGGCGCTATCCTGCGCGCTGTGGGTGGGCATGGGTCGCGTCTTGCGCACGCTCGACATCGGGCAGGCCTGCAAACTGACGATTCCCAGCCGGGCGTAGCCGCGGCTCGCCGTCTTCCGGGCACAAACCGCGGCGCCGCCGCGTTGCGCTACGCGTGAAGATCCGTTTCGGCGTCGGACTGGGCGCGGACACCGCACCAGATCAGTTGGCGCCCATCGTCGATCGTCTCGAGGCCGGCGGCGTGGATTCGCTGTGGTTCTCCGAGCTGGTGTACTCCCCGGCGGTCGACCCGGTGGTCGGCATGGCCTACGCCCTCGCCAGGACGACCCGCCTCAAGGTCGGCACCTCGGTGGCCGTGCTGCCCGGGCGGCATCCGGTGCTGGTGGCCAAGCAGCTGGCGTCGCTGGCGGCCGTCGCACCCAAGCGGGTGCTGCCCGTCTTCGGTCTGCGGTCGGCGATCCCGGCCGAGCGGGAGGTTTTCGTGGTGCCCGACGGGGAGCGCGCCGCGGTGTTCGACGAGGCGTTGCGGGTGCTGCGCGCGACGTTGGTCGAGGATCGGGCGAGCTATTCGGGTCGGTATTTCTCCGTCACCGGGGCGTCGGTGCTGCCCAGGCCCACGCCCCCGCTGGACATCTGGGTGGGCGGCTCGTCGCCGGCGGCGTACCGGCGCATCGGGGCCTTGGCTGACGGCTGGCTGGGCAGTTTCCTCACCCCGGCCGAGGCGCGGGCGGCCCGCGAGGCGATCCAGCGCGCCGCGGCGCAGGCGGGCCGCGAGATCGAACCCGATCACTTCGGCATCTCGTTGGCCGTCACCGACGGCGAGCTGCCCGCCGGACTGGCCGCGGCCGCTCGGCAGCGGCGCCCGGACGTCGACCCCGCCGAGCTCATCGCCGCCGGTTGGGACCAGCTGCACCGACAACTCGACGCCTACATCGACGCGGGATTGACTAAATTCGTGATCCGGCCGGCGGGGGCCGCGCCGCTGGACGGCTTCCTCGATCGGTTCGTCACCGAGCTGACCGCCCGCCAGAACTGAATTCGGCGGCCTCGAGGCTGCACAATGACTGCCATGACCGGCACACCGCTTGCCGCCGCGGCGATCGCCCAGCTGGAGGCCGAGGGCGTCGACACCGTGATCGGCACGGTGGTGAACCCCGCGGGGCTCATCCTGGCCCTGTCTCTTATACA
>NZ_LATC01000130.1:0-11398 GCF_001414075.1 Mycobacterium sp. UM_11
ACCTGCTGGCCGGCATCTACGCCGACGTCCTGGGCCTCGAGCGCGTCAGCACCGACGACTCCTTCTTCGAACTCGGCGGCGACAGCATCCTGGCGCTGCAGGTGGTCTCGCGAGCACGCGCCGCCGGCCTGACGTGCCGGCCCCGGGACGTCTTCGTCGAGCAGACCGTCGCCCGCCTGGCCCTGGTGGCCGGGGTGGCCGACGGCGAGCCCGCGGTCGTCGACGAGGGCCTCGGGCCGGTGCGGGCCACCCCGATCATCCGCTGGCTGGAAACGGCGAGCGGCCCGATCGATGAGTTCAACCAGACAATGGTGCTGCAGGCTCCCGCCGGAGCGCAGGAGGCCGACGTGGCCGCCGTGCTGCAGGCCGTGCTCGACCGGCACGCCATGCTGCGGGCGCGGGTCGACGACGGCGACGGGTGGTCGTTGTGGGTGCCCGAGCCCGGATCCGTCGACGCGGCCGGGTGCCTGCGGGCGGTGGATGCGCTGTCCGACGCGGCGTTGGTCGAGGCGCGATCGCGGCTTACCCCCGCCACCGGGGCGATGCTCAGCGCGCTGTGGGTCCGTCCCACCGGCCAGCTGGTCTTGATCGTCCACCATCTCGCCATCGACGGCGTGTCGTGGCGAATCCTGTTGGAGGACTGGAACATCGCCTGGGTCCAGCAGCGGGGCGGACACCCGGCCCCCTTGCCCGCGGGCGGGACGTCGTTCGCCCGATGGGCGAGGCTGCTCGACGAACACGCGCGGCGGCCCGAGGTCGTCGAACAGGCGGCCGCCTGGAAGCGGATCGCGGCCACCCCGCGCGCCCTGCCGGCACCCCGTCCCGACGCCGACACCTACGCCACCGCCGGGAAGTTGTCGGCTGCTTTGGATGTCGAGGCGACGCGCACGCTGCTCGGCGAGGCGCCCGCGGCGTTTCACGCCGGCGTGCAAGACATTCTGCTGATCGCATTCGGGTTGGCGTGGGCGGAGTTCCTGGGGGATGGCGCCGGCCCGGTCGGCATCGATGTCGAGGGCCACGGCCGCCACGAGGAGCTCGCACCCGATGTCGACTTGTCCCGCACGGTCGGCTGGTTCACCACCAAATACCCTGTGTCGCTGGCGATCAGCGGGCCGTCCTGGGACCAGGTGCTGGCCGGGGAGCCGGCGCTGGGCGCCGCGATCAAGGACGTGAAGGAACAACTTCGCGCGGTGCCGCACCCACTGACGTACGGCGCGCTGCGTTACCTGAACGGCGATGTCGCGCTGGACGGCGCCGACCCGTCGATCGGGTTCAACTATCTTGGGCGCCTCGTCGCGGGGGCCGAACTGTCCGATGAACTGTGGCGGCTGGACCCGCAAAGCCTGACCCTGACGGAGGCCGCCGCGGCGGTCCCAATGTCGTTGGCGCACACCGTCGAACTCGACGCCGGCACCGTCGACACCGACGAGGGGCCGCAGCTGCACGCCAACTGGACCTGGGCGTCGTCGGTCCTCGACGAGGCACAGGTCGGCCGGCTGAGCCAGCTGTGGTTCGACGCCCTGCGCGGCATCTGCGCGCACGTGCGGGCCGGTGGCGGCGGGCTCACGCCGTCGGACATCGCGCCCGCCCGCCTCAGCCAGCGGCAGATCGACGAGCTGCACCAGCGCTACGACGTCGCCGACATCCTCCCGCTGTCCCCGCTGCAGCAGGGCCTGCTGTTCCACTCCAGCACCGGCGGCGACGAAATGTACGCGGTGCAACTGGATTTCACGCTCGAAGGGCCCCTCGACGCCGAGCGCCTGCACGACGCGGTGCGCACGGTGATCAACCGGCATCCACATTTGGCGGCCAGGTTCTACGAGCGGTTCGACGAGCCGGTGCAGATCATCCCAGCCGATCCCGTGGTGCCGTGGCGCTACGTCGCCCTCGAGACCGAGCAGCAGATCGAGCGGCTGTGCGCCGACGAGCGCGCGGCGGTCCGCGACCTGGCCGACCAGCCGCCGTTGCGGGTCGCGGTGGTGCGCACCGCGGCGGAACGGCACCGGCTGGTGCTCACCAACCACCACATCGTGCTCGACGGCTGGTCGCTGCCGATCCTGCTGCGCGAAATCTTCACCACCTACTACGGCGAGCGGCTGCCCGCGGCCGCGCCCTACCGCAGCTTCGTCACCTGGCTGGCCGATCGGGACCTCGACGCCGCCCGCGCGGCCTGGGCCGCCGTGCTCGCCGACTTCGACACGCCCACATTGGTCGGCCCCACGGACCGACTGGGGCAAGGGGAGCGCGGCGCCGCGGTGTTCCGCGTGCCGGAGGAAACCACCAGCGCCCTTGCCGATTTGGCGCGCTCCTGCCACACCACCGTCAGCACCGTCCTGCAGGGCGCCTGGGCGCTGCTGCTGACCTCGCTGACCGGACAGCGCGACGTCGTCTTCGGCACCCCGCGGTCCCGCGTTGGCCAGCTCGAAGTGGCGGAATCCATGGTGGGGTTGCTGATCAACACCGTGCCGGTGCGGGCCAACATCACCGCGACAACCACCGCCGCGGACCTGCTGCGCCAGCTGCAGGACGCCAACAACGACACGCTCGAGCATCAACACCTGGCGCTCAGCGACATTCATCGCCTCACCGGCCACGAGCAGCTCTTCGACACCCTGTTCGTCTACGAGAACTACCCGATCGGCGACGGCATGCAGCTGGGACCCGACGGCCTGTCGATCGCCGACTTCACCAACCGCGAGTACAACCACTACCCCCTGACCATGGAGGCCCTGCCGGGCCGCGAACTCGGCCTGCACGTCGAGTTCGACACCGGCGTGTTCGACGCCGCGAGCATCGAGGCGCTCGTCGAACGGTTCCGGCGGGTGCTGGCGGCGATGACCGCGGATCCCGCCCGGCGCCTATCGGCCATCGAACTGCTCGACCGCGACGAGCGAGACCTGGTGCTGGCCCGGCTGTCCGGCGCCGGTGTCACCGCACCGGTCGCGGTGGCGCCGGACCTGTTGGCGGCGGCGGTGGCGAGCAACCCGGACGCGGTGGCGGTGGTCGACGGCGAACGGCAGCTGTCGTACCGCGAGATCGACGAGTGGTCGACGCGACTGGCGCGGGCGCTGATCGACGCGGGTGTGGGCCCGCAGCGCGCGGTGGGCGTGGCCATCGATCGTTGTGTGGAACTGGTGGTCGCGTGGTGGGCGGTGGCAAAGGCGGGCGGCGTTTACGCGCCGGTGGACTCCGACCACCCCGTCGAACGCGTCGCCACCGTGCTGGACGCCGCCGGGGCGGTCTGCGTATTGACCTGTGGCACGGACGAACTGGCGGGCGCCGGGGGCCGGCCGGTGCTGCGCATCGATGCGCTGGACGTGTCCGCCCGCAGCGCCCAGCCGATCACCGACGCCGAACGGTCGGCGGCCCTGACGGTACGGGACACCGCCTATGTGATCTTCACGTCGGGCTCGACCGGTGCCCCGAAAGGCGTGGTGGTCAGCCACGCCGGCCTGCTGGGATGGGCTACGGCGCAACGTGATTCGTGCGGCCTGAGCGCGGACACGCGGGTGCTGATGGTGGCCTCGCCGACCTTCGACGCGTCGATCGGTGAGATGTTGTTGGCGGCGAGGTCGGGGGCTGCGCTGGTGGTGGCGCCGCCGCAGGTGTACGCCGGGGAGCCGTTGACCGCGTTGCTGCAGAGCCAGCGCGTCAACGCGGCTTTCCTGACCCCGACGGTGCTCTCGTCGCTGGATCGAGCCCGGCTGGACGGGTTCGACAGGCTGATGGTCGGCGGCGAGGCCTGCCCGGCGGAGTTGGTGGCGGCCTGGGCACCGGGTCGGCGCTTGTTCAACGTCTACGGTCCCACCGAAGCCTCCATCTGGATCACCTCCAGCGCCCCGCTGTCGGCCGACGGCCCGGTGCGCATCGGCCGTCCGATCCCGGGCGTGTGCGCCACGGTGCTCGACGCCTGGCTGAAACCCGCTCCGATCGGGGTGGTGGGCGAGCTGTATGTGAGCGGCCCCGCGCTGGCGCACGGCTACCTGGGGCGGGTCGACCTGACCGCGGAGCGGTTCGTCGCGAATCCCTATGGGGCCGTGGGGGAACGGATGTACCGCACCGGCGACCTGGTGCGCTGGACCCGCGACGGGGACCTGGACTTCGTCGGCCGCGCCGACGCCCAGATCAAGCTGCGGGGCCAGCGCATCGAACTGGGCGAGATTGAAAACACCCTGCTGGCCTGCCCGCACGTCACCCAGGCCGCCGTGACCGTCCGCGACGGCGCCACCGGTTCTCATCTGGTCGCCTACGTCACGCTCGATCACAACACCAGCGCCGACCATGACGCGGACAACGTCGAAGAGTGGCAGAACCTCTACGACGACCTGTACGGCGCGGAACTCGAATCCCGCTTCGGCATGGACTTCCGCGGCTGGAACAGCAGCTACACCGGCGACCCGATCCCGCTCGATGAGATGGTCGAGTGGCGTGCCGCGACCGTGGATCGCATCATGGCCCTGCAGCCGCGGCGCGTGCTGGAGATCGGCGCGGGTTCGGGATTGTTGCTGTCGCAGATCGCCCCGCGGACCGAACAGTATGTCGCCACGGATTTCTCGCCGGTGGCCATCGACAACCTGGCGCGCTCGCTGGAGCAATTACAACCTCAGTGGCGTGACCGGGTCGAACTGCTGACCCAGCCGGCCCATGTCACGGATCACCTGCCGCGGGGACACTTCGACACCATCGTCGTCAACTCGGTCGTCCAATATTTCCCCAACGCGGGCTATCTCGCCGAGGTGATCGACAACGCGATGACCCTGCTGGCGCCGGGCGGGACGTTGTTCATCGGCGACGTGCGTAACCACGCCCTGCAGGGCGCTTTCCAGACCGCGATCGTGCTGACGCGGGCCGGCGAGGCCGCCAGCGACACCGACGCCGCCGAAATCCGCCAGCGTGTTCGCCACGCCATGCTCGGCGAGACCGAATTGCTTTTGTCGCCGGAGTTTTTCACCACCTGGGCCCTCACCTGCCCGGCCGCCGGCGGGCTCGACATCCAAGTCAAACGCGGATTCGCCGACAACGAACTGAACCGGTTCCGCTACGACGTGGTCATCCACAAGGCGCCCGCCGAGGTCCGCTCGGTGGCGACCGCACCCACCTGGCCGTGGGCGCGGTGCGCCGGCCCGGACGGGCTGCGCGACGAGTTGGCGTCGCGGCGTCCCGCCGTCGTCCGCATCACCGACATCCCCCAGGCGGGAGTGGCCACCGACGTCGGCGTCGAAACCGCGCTCGCCGCGGGCCAACCGGTGGCTGAGGCGCTCAGCCAGGCCGCCCCCGACGCGGCCGTCGCCGAGGAACTGCACCGGATCGGCGAGGCCATCGGTTATCGGGTCGCGGTGACCTGGGGCGCTCAGCGCGGCACGCTCAGCGCGGTTTTCGTCGACGACGGTGACCAGCCGGGCGCGCCCTTGACCGACCTCTATCTGCCGCCGTCCGGCACCCGGCACCGCACCCGCCACGCCAACGACCCCCGCACCAACACCAAGATCGGCGAGGTGCGCGATCGGCTGAACGCGTGGTTGCCCGAGTACATGGTGCCGACACACATTGTGGCGCTCGAGGAATTCCCGCTGACCTCCTCGGGCAAGCTCGACCGCAAGGCCCTGCCCGAACCGGACTACCAGGACGTGGATCGCTACCGCGCCCCGGCCACCGCGGTGCAGGAGATCCTGGTCGGCATCTACGGTCAGGTTCTCGGGCTGGAACGCGTCGGCGTCGACGACTCGTTCTTCGACCTGGGCGGGGATTCGCTGTCGGCGATGCGATTGATCGCCGCGGTCAACAGCAGCCTGAATGCGAACCTCGGGGTGCGGGCCGTTTTCAACGCGCCCACCGTCGCCGAGCTGGAGTTGCTCATCGGCGACGAAGCAAACCGGCCGCAGCCGCTGGTGGCGGGGGAGCGCCCCGAGGTTATTCCGCTGTCCTTCGCCCAGAGCCGGCTGTGGTTCATCGACCAATTCCAGGGCCCCTCACCGATGTACAACGTCACGGTCGCGCTGCGCCTGCGCGGGCGCCTGGACGCCGAAGCCCTCGGTGCGGCGCTCGCCGACGTGGTCGCCCGCCACGAAAGCCTGCGCACGGTGTTCGCTGCGACCGACGGAATCCCCCGGCAGGTGGTGATTCCCGCCGAGCGAATCGGTTTCGCCTGCGACCTCGTCGATGCCCGCGGCTGGGCGGACGACCGGTTGCGCGAACGCATTGCGGAGGCGGCTCGGTACACCTTCGACCTGGCGAACGAAAGCCCTTTGCACACCGCGCTTTTCACCGTCAGCGACAACGAACACATCCTGGCCGTCGCGGTGCACCACATTGCCGCCGACGGTTGGTCGATCACCCCGTTCGCGCGCGACCTCGGGGTGGCATACGCCAGCCGGTGCGCGGGGGAGGCGCCCGACTGGGCCCCACTGCCGGTGCAGTACGCCGACTACACGCTGTGGCAGCGCGCGCATCTCGGCGACGTGGAGGACGGCGGCAGCCGCATCTCGGCCCAGTTGAACTTCTGGGCGGACGCGCTCGCCGGCCTGCCGGAACGCCTACAGCTGCCCACCGACCGGCCCTACCCGCCGGTCGCCGACCACCGCGGCGCCCGCCTGGCCGTGGACTGGCCGGCGGAGTTGCAGCAACACCTCCGCCGGGTCGCCCGCGAGCACAACGCGACCAGCTTCATGGTGATCCAGGCCGCGTTCGCGGCGCTGCTCGCGCGGGTGGGATCCAGTGACGATGTGGCAGTGGGCTTCCCGATCGCCGGGCGCTCCGAGCCCGCGCTCGATGACCTGATCGGATTCTTCGTCAACACGTTGGTGCTGCGGGTCAACCTGAAAGAGCTCGGCGGGGACCCGACGTTCGCGGAGCTGCTCGCGCAGGTGCGCCGCCGCAGCCTGGCCGCCTTCGAGCACCAGGACGTCCCCTTCGAACTGCTGGTGGAGCGGCTCAACCCCACCCGGAGCCTGACGCATCATCCGCTGATCCAGGTGCTGCTGGGCTGGGAGAACTTCCCCGGGGAGGCGACCGCTCCCGCGGGCGGGCTGGCCCTGGGCGACCTGCAGGTCACCCCAATGCCGTTGCACACCAACACCGCTCGCATGGATCTGACGTTCTCGCTGGCCGAACGCTGGACCGAGACCGGTCAGCGCGCCGGCATCGCCGTGACGGCCGAGTATCGCACCGACATCTTCGACGGCAAGACCGTCGAGGGACTGATCGAGCGGCTGCAGCGGCTGTTGACGGCGGTCACCGCCGAGCCGCAGCGCAGATTGTCGTCGGTGGACCTGCTCGATGCCGGCGAGCACGCGCGCCTGCAGGAGTGGGGCAACGCCGGCGTGCTGACCCGGCCGGCCACTCCGGTGTCGGTCCCGTCGCTGTTCGCCGCGCAGGCGGCCCGCACGCCCGACGCGGTGGCGCTGGTCTGCGGGGACCGGTCCATGACCTACCGCGAGTTGGACGAGGCGGCAAACCGGTTGGCGCGACTGCTCATTCACCTCGGCGCGCGGCCGGGCGAACGGGTGGCGCTGCTGTTTTCGCGGTCGGCCGAGGCGATCGTGGCGATCCTGGCCGCGCTCAAGTCCGGGGCGGCCTACCTGCCGATCGACCCGGCCCTACCCGCGGCCCGGATGGAGTTCATGCTCACCGACGCGGCGCCGATCGTGGCGGTCACCACCGCCGCGCTGGCCGACCGGCTAAACGGGTTCGACCTGACGGTCGTCGACGTGCACGACCCCGCCGTCGACGACCAGCCCGGCACGGCGCCACCCGCGCCGGCACCCGACGACCTGGCGCACATCATCTACACGTCCGGCACCACCGGCGTGCCCAAAGGCGTTGCGGTGACGCAACACAACGTCGCCCAGCTGTTCGACGCCCTGCGGATCGGCATCGAGCTGGGGCCGCAACAGGTGTGGACCCAATTCCACTCGTACGCCTTCGACTTCTCGGTGTGGGAGATCTGGGGCGCGCTGCTGCATGGCGGACGCCTGGTGGTGGTGCCCGAGCCGGTCTCGCGTTCGCCGGAGGAATTCCACGCCCTGCTGATGCGCGAGGGCGTGACGGTGCTGACCCAAACCCCTTCCGCGGTGGGCATGTTGTCCACCGACGGTTTGGACGGGACCGCGCTGGTGATCGGGGCGGAGCCCTGCCCGCCCGAGTTGGTGGATCGCTGGGCGCCCGGGCGAACCATGGTCAACGTCTACGGTCCGACCGAAACCACGATGTGGGCGTGCAAGAGTGCGCCGCTGCGGGCGGGAGAGGGCTTCCCCCCGATCGGCTCGCCCGTCACGCGCGCGGCATTCTTCGTGCTCGACGAATGGCTGCGGCTCGTGCCGGCCGGCGTGGTCGGCGAGCTGTACCTGGCGGGTGACGGGGTGGGCGTCGGCTACTGGCGCCGATCCGCGTTGACCGCGTCCCGCTTCATGGCGTGCCCGTTCGGTGCGCCCGGAACCCGCATGTATCGCACCGGCGACCTGGTGTGCTGGGGTCCCGACGCGCAGCTGCGCTACCTGGGCCGCGCCGACGAGCAGGTCAAGATCCGCGGCTACCGCATCGAACTCGGCGAGATCCAAGCGGCGCTAAGCGGTTTGGCGGGCGTCGAGCAGGCAGTGGTCGTCGCCCGCGAGGACAGCCCCGCTGCCTTGCGCCTGGTGGGTTACGTCACGGGAACGGTCGACGTCGCCACGGCCCGGGCCGCACTGGCCGAGCGACTCCCCGCGTACATGGTCCCGGCGGCCGTCGTCGCGCTGCCCGCGCTGCCCATGACCGTCAACGGCAAGCTCGACACCCGCGCCCTGCCGGCGCCGGACTACCGAGACGTCGACAATTACCGCGCCCCGACCACCGCGGTCGAGGAGATCCTCGCCGGCATCTACGCCGACGTGCTCGGCGTCGACCGCGTCGGCGTCGACGACTCGTTCTTCGACCTCGGCGGCGATTCGCTGTCCACGATGCGCCTTGTCGCGGCGATCAACAGTTCCTTGGACACCGAACTGCCGGTGCGCGTCGTGTTCGAGGCGCCGACGGTCGCGCAGTTGGCGCCCCGCATCGACCAGGGCGCCGGCCGCCTCCAGCCACTGGTGGCCGCCGAGCGGCCGGCGGTGATCCCGCTGTCGTTCGCCCAGAGCCGGTTGTGGTTCATCCAGCAGTTACAGGGGCCCTCGCCCATCTACAACATGGCGGCCGGGCTGCGGCTGACCGGAAGCCTCGATGCCGACGCGCTGCGCGCGGCCCTGGCCGACGTGGTGCGCCGCCACGAGAGCCTGCGCACCGTATTCCCCGCGCACGAGGGAACGCCCCGGCAGGTCGTCATCCCCGCCGACGACGTCGATTTCGGTTGGGACGTCGTCGATGCCACCGCGTTCTCGGCCGGCGAGCTGGACGAGGCCGTCGGGGCGACCACGCACTACGCCTTCGACCTCGCCACCGAAGTACCACTGCGCGCAAGGCTTTTCGCCCTCGGCGAGCGGGAACACCTGCTGGTGATCGTCGTGCACCACATCGCCGCGGACGGCTTGTCGCTCACACCGCTGGCCGCGGACTTGAGCGTGGCGTACACCAGCCGTTCCGCGGGACGGGACCCCGGGTGGACCGACCTGCCGGTGCAGTATGTCGACTACACGCTATGGCAGCGCGCACAATTCGGCGAACTGGACGACACCGCCAGCCCCATCGCCGCCCAGTTGGCGTACTGGCAGGACACCCTGGCCGGCATGCCCGAGCGCTTGCAACTGCCCACCGACCGGCCCTACCCACCCATCGCCGATCAGCGCGGCGCCAGCGTCGCGGTGGCCTGGCCGGCCCACTTGCAGCAGCAGGTCCGCCGGGTGGCCCGCGAACACAACGCCACCACCTTCATGGTGGTGCAGGCCGCCCTGGCGGTGCTGTTGTCGAAAATCAGTGCCAGCGCGGATGTTTCGGTGGGCTTCCCGATCGCCGGCCGGCGTGACCGCGCGCTCGACCCACTCGTCGGCTTCTTCGTCAACACGCTGGTCCTGCGCATCGGCCTGGCCGGCAACCCCAGCTTCACCGAACTGCTGGGACGGGTTCAGACGCGCAGCCTGGAGGCCTTCGAACACCAGGACGTGCCGTTCGAGCTCTTGGTGGAACGGATCAACCCGACCCGAAGCCTCACCCATCACCCGCTCGTGCAGGTGATGTTGGCCTGGCAGAACTTCGCCGGGCACGACGATCCCGCCGCCGGTTTGGCCCTCGGCGACCTCGAGGTGAGCTCCGTGCCGCTCGACAGCGATTCCGCCCGAATGGATTTGGTGTTCTCACTCGCCGAGCGCTGGGACGAGAACGGCGAGCCGGCCGGCATCGGCGGCCGGGTGGAGTTCCGCACCGACGTGTTCGACGCGCACACCATCGAGGCGCTCGTCGACCGCCTGCAGCGCGTGCTGACGACCGTGACCGCCGACTCCGGCCGCGTGCTGTCGTCGGTGGATGTGCTCGACGGCGCTGAGCGCGCTCGGTTGGATCTGGTTGGCAATCGGGCGGTTTTGAGTGAGCCGGAGCCGAAATCGGTGTCGGTGCCCGGGTTGTTCGCCGCGCAGGTGGCCCGCGCGCCGGAGGCGGTGGCGCTGGTCTGCGGGGACGTGTCGATGACCTACCGCGAGCTGGATGCAGCGTCGAACCGGTTGGCGCGCCTGTTGATGGCCCGCGGTGCGGGCCCGGGACAGACGGTGGCGCTGCTGTTTTCGCGGTCCGCCGAAGCGATCGCGGCGATCCTGGCGGTGCTCAAGACCGGGGCGGCCTACCTGCCGATCGACCCTTCTTCCCCGGATACCCGGATCGAGTTCATGCTCGGTGACGCGGCCCCGGTGGTCGCGGTCAGCACCGCCGATCTGGCCGCGCGATTGCACGGCCACGGTGTGCCCGTCGTCGACGTCGACGATCGGCGCCTCGACACCTTGCCCGGCACCGCGTTGGCGGAGCCGGACGCCGAGGGGTTGGCGTATGTGATCTACACCTCGGGCACCACTGGTGCGCCCAAAGGTGTTGGGGTGACGCATCGCAACGTGACGGCGTTGATCGGATCGCTGGATGCCGGGTTGCCGGCGCCGGGGGTGTGGTCGCATGCGCACTCGCTGGCTTTCGACGTATCGGTGTGGGAGATCTTCGCCCCGCTGTTGCGGGGTGGGCGGCTGGTTGTGGTGCCCGAGTCGGTGGCGGGTTCGCCGCCGGACTTCCATGCGGTGCTGGTCGCCCAGGGGGTCGATGTGCTGACCCAGACCCCGTCGGCGCTGGCGATGCTGGACCCGGCCGGCCTGGACGGGGTGGCGCTGGTGTTGGCCGGGGAGGCCTGCCCACCGGAGGTGGTGGACCGCTGGGCGCCGGGTCGGGTGGTGGTCAATGCCTATGGGCCGACCGAGACCACGATGTGCGTGGCGATCAGCGCCCCGTTGACGGCGGG
>NZ_LATC01000131.1:0-11392 GCF_001414075.1 Mycobacterium sp. UM_11
AGATGTGTATAAGAGACAGGGCCAACTGTCACCTACTGACAAATTCCTCGGCGAGCTGCTGGACGCCTTCTCGGACGGCCCGGTGGTCATCGGGCCGACGGCGCCCATGCTGACCGCGGCCTACCACAGTGCGAGCGAGGCGATCTCCGGCATGAACGCCGTTGGCGGCTGGCGCGGGGCGCCGCGGCCGGTCCAGGCGCGAGAACTCCTGCCCGAACGCGCCCTGATGGGGGACGCCTCGGCGATCGTGGCGCTGCACACCGATGTGATGGGGCCGATGGCCGACGCCGGGCCCACGCTCATCGAAACCCTGGACGCGTATTTAGATTGCGGCGGCGCGATTGAGGCCTGTGCCAGAAAGTTGTTCGTTCATCCAAATACCGTGCGCTACCGGCTCAAGCGGATCACCGACTTCACCGGACGCGATCCCACCCAGCCCCGCGACGCGTACGTGCTGCGAGTGGCCGCCACCGTCGGCCAGCTCAACTACCCCACCGCTCCCGCTAGCGTCGGCACCAACGCGCTGCCCCCGGTTCCGCTGCCGGTCAGGGCCGCTGTTGGGGGTCAATCCGAGCGATAGTGATCCAGGCAACAGATCGCGGCACGGTATCGAACATGTAGCTTACGGAGCTATTTTGTTGGGAGTGCACAAAAACCTAAGACGAGGTTCATAATCTGTTACACCCGCCAAAACCGTTTCCACAGTGTTCTCTTAAACACGTGATTGCATTGCTTGCGCCCGGACAGGGTTCGCAGACCGAGGGGATGCTGTCGCCGTGGCTCGAACTGCCCGGTGCCGCAAACCAGCTCGACCTGTGGTCGAAGGCCAGCGGCCTCGACCTCGTCCGGCTGGGCACCACCGCGTCGACCGAAGAGATCACCGACACCGCGGTCACGCAGCCCCTGGTCGTCGCGGCCACCCTGCTGGCCCACCAGGAGCTCACCAAGCGCGGCCTGCTGTCCGACGCGGACCTCATCGTCGCCGGCCACTCCGTGGGCGAGATCGCGGCCTACGCGATCGCCGGTGTGATGGCCGCCGATGACGCCGTCGCGCTGGCCGCCACCCGCGGCGCCGAGATGGCCAAGGCCTGCGCAATCGAGCCGACCGGCATGTCCGCGGTGCTCGGCGGCGACGAGGCCGAGGTGCTGGCCCGCCTCGAGCAGCTCGACCTGTTCCCCGCCAACCGCAACGCCGCCGGCCAGATCGTCGCCGCCGGCCCGCTGACGGCGCTGGAGAAGCTGGCCGAGGACCCGCCGGAAAAGGCCCGGGTGCGCGCCCTCGGCGTGGCCGGGGCGTTCCACACCAAGTACATGGCGCCGGCCCTCGACCGCTACGCGGCCGCGGCGGCAGCCGTCGCGACCGCCGAACCCACCGCCACGCTGCTGTCCAACCGCGACGGCCAGCCCGTCGCCTCGGCGGCGGCGGCGATGGAGGCGCTGGTCGCCCAGCTGACCCAGCCGGTCCGCTGGGACCTGTGCACGGCAACGATGCGTGACCGGGAGATCACGGCGGCCGTGGAGTTCCCGCCCGCGGGCACTCTCACCGGTATCGCCAAACGCGAACTTCGGGGGGTTACGACCCGCGCCGTCAAGGCACCCGCAGACCTGGACGCACTGGCCGAACTCTAAGCCGCATCCAGTACAACCACATACCGCTGGAATAAGAACGCTCTGTTCGATTAACACAACACATTACGAAGGGAAGAGGCTGTGGCCGTAAGTCAGGAAGAAATCATCGCCGGTATCGCGGAGATCATCGAAGAGGTCACCGGTATCGAGCCGTCGGAGGTCACCCCGGAGAAGTCGTTCGTCGACGACCTGGACATCGACTCGCTGTCGATGGTTGAGATCGCCGTGCAGACCGAGGACAAGTACGGCGTGAAGATCCCGGACGAGGACCTCGCCGGTCTGCGCACCGTCGGTGACGTCGTGTCCTACATCCAGAAGCTCGAGGAAGAGAACCCCGAGGCTGCCGAGGCCCTGCGCGCCAAGCTGGAGACCGAGAACCCCGAGGCCGTCGCGAACGTCAAGGCGAGGATGGAAGCGGACCAGTGAGCAAGCCTTCCACTGCTAATGGCGGTTACCCCAGCGTTGTGGTAACCGCCGTCACGGCGACGACATCGATCGCGCCGGACATCGAGAGCACGTGGAAGAGTTTGTTGGCCGGCGAAAGCGGCATCCGCGTACTCGAGGACGAGTTCGTCAGCAAGTGGGACCTGCCCGTCAAGATCGGTGGCCACCTCAAGGAGCCCATCGACGAGCACATGAGCAGACTCGACTTGCGGCGCATGTCGTACGTCCAGCGGCTGGCGAAGTTGCTCAGCACGCAGCTGTGGGAGTCCGCCGGCAGCCCGGAGGTCGACCCCGACCGGTTCTCGGTTGTGGTCGGCACCGGTCTCGGTGGCGCCGAGAGGATCGTGGAGAGCTACGACCTGATGAACGAGGGTGGCCCCCGCAAGGTGTCGCCGCTCGCCGTTCAGATGATCATGCCCAACGGTGCCGCGGCGGTGGTGGGCCTGCAGCTGGGCGCCCGCGCCGGGGTCATCACACCGGTGTCGGCGTGCTCGTCCGGGTCGGAGGCGATCGCGCACGCGTGGCGCCAGATCGCAATGGGTGACGCCGATTTCGCCGTTTGCGGCGGTGTCGAGGGTCCCATCGAGGCGCTGCCCATCGCGGCGTTCTCCATGATGCGGGCCATGTCCACTCGCAACGACGAGCCCGAGCGTGCGTCTCGGCCGTTCGACAAGGACCGCGACGGCTTCGTGTTCGGCGAGGCCGGGGCCCTGATGATCATCGAGACCGAAGAGCACGCCAAGGCCCGCGGCGCCAAGCCGCTGGCCCGGCTGATGGGTGCCGGCATCACGTCGGACGCGTTCCACATGGTGGCGCCCGCGGCGGACGGCGTGCGCGCCGGCCGGGCAATGCAACGGTCGCTCGAGTTGGCTGGCTTGTCCCCCAAGGACATTGACCACGTCAACGCCCACGGGACGGCAACGCCCATCGGCGACACCGCCGAGGCGAACGCCATCCGGGTCGCCGGCTGCGAGCAGGCGGCGGTCTACGCGCCGAAGTCGGCGCTGGGCCACTCCATCGGCGCGGTAGGCGCGCTGGAATCTGTTCTCACGGTATTGAGCCTTCGGGACGGCGTGATACCGCCAACTCTCAATTACGAAACCCCAGATCCAGAGATCGACCTTGATGTTGTCGCGGGCGAACCTCGCTACGGCGATTTCCGTTACGCCATCAACAACTCGTTCGGATTCGGTGGCCACAACGTGGCGCTCGCCTTCGGGCGGTACTGAGGCTGGATGGTGGTGATCGCTTCGCCCGGCCCACCGGGCTTGGCGATCACCACCGAGTACGGAAGGAACGTTTGCAAGACCCATGACAGAGCTGGTTACCGGGAAAACGCTCCCGAACGTGGTCGTCACTGGCGTTGCCATGACGACCGCACTGGCAACTGACGCCGAGAACACCTGGAAGTTGTTGCTGGACAGCCAAAGTGGTATCCGCAAGCTCGAGGACCCGTTCGTCGAGGAGTTCGACCTGCCGGTGAAGATCGGTGGGCACCTGTTGGAGGAATTCGACAGCCAGATGACCCGCGTCGAGCTGCGCCGGACGGGTTACCTGCAGCGCATGTCGACCATCTTGAGCCGGCGGGTCTGGGAGAACGCCGGCTCCCCCGAGGTCGACGCCGACCGCTTGCTGGTGTCCATCGGCACCGGCTTGGGTTCGTCGGAGGAGATGGTTTTCAGCTACGACGACATGCGCTCGCGCGGCATGCGGGCCGTCTCTCCGCTCGGTGTGCAGAAGTACATGCCCAACGGCGCCGCGGCGGCGGTGGGGCTGGAACGGCACGCCAAGGCCGGCGTGATCACCCCCGTGTCGGCGTGCGCGTCGGGCTCCGAGGGTGTCGCCCAGGCCTGGCGCAACATCGTGTTCGGCGAGGCCGACATCGCCATCTGCGGTGGTGTCGAGACCAAGATCGAGGCGGTGCCGATCGCGGCGTTCGCCCAGATGCGCATCGTGATGTCGACGAAGAACGACGACCCGGTGGGCGCCTGCCGCCCGTTCGACCGGGACCGCACCGGCTTCGTGTTCGGCGAGGCGGGCGCGCTCATGGTGATCGAGACCGAGGAGCACGCCAAGGCTCGCGGGGCCAACATCCTGGCCCGGATCATGGGCGCCAGCATCACCTCGGACGGCTACCACATGGTGGCGCCGGATCCCAACGGCCTGCGGGCCGGGCACGCGATGAGCCGGGCGATTCAGCTCGCCGGCCTCACCCCCGGTGACATCCACCATGTGAACGCCCACGCCACCGGTACCTCGGTGGGTGACGTCGCCGAGGGCAAGGCGATCAACAACGCGTTGGGTCCCCATGGCGGCAACGCGGCCGTCTACGCGCCCAAGGCGGCGCTGGGCCACTCGGTCGGCGCCGTGGGTGCGGTCGAGTCGATCCTGACCGTGCTCGCCCTGCGGGATCAGGTCGTTCCGCCGACGCTGAACCTGGAAAACCTCGACCCGGAGATCGACCTGGACGTGGTGGCGGGTAAGCCGCGGCCGGGTAAGTACGACTACGCGATCAACAACTCGTTCGGATTCGGCGGGCACAACGTCGCGATCGCCTTCGGGCGGTTCTGACCATCGCCGCCCCAGCAGAGAGCACACCGGAGAACAGGAGACCTGCGATGACAATCATGGCCCCCGCGTCGGTCGGCGAGTCGCTCGACCCCAGGGACCCGTTGCTGCGTCTGAGCAACTTCTTCGACGAGGGCAGCGTCGAGCTGCTGCACGAGCGTGACCGCTCGGGCGTGCTTTCTGCGTCGGGCACCGTCAACGGCGTGCGCACCATCGCGTTCTGCACCGACGGAACCGTGATGGGCGGCGCCATGGGCGTCGAGGGCTGCGCGCACATCGTGAACGCCTACGACACCGCCATCGAGGAGCAGAGCCCGATCGTGGGCATCTGGCATTCCGGCGGCGCGCGCCTGGCCGAGGGTGTGAAGGCGTTGCACGCCGTCGGCACCGTCTTCGAGGCGATGATCCGCGCGTCCGGGTACGTCCCGCAGATCTCGGTGGTCGTCGGCTTCGCGGCCGGCGGCGCCGCCTACGGGCCGGCGCTGACCGACGTGATCGTGATGGCGCCGGAGAGCCGGGTGTTCGTCACCGGGCCCGACGTGGTGCGCAGCGTCACCGGCGAGGACGTCGACATGGCGTCGCTCGGCGGCCCGGAGACCCACCACAAGAAGTCCGGCGTGTGCCACATCGTCGCCGACGACGAGCTCGACGCCTACGAGCGGGGTCGCCGGCTGGTCGGATTGTTCTGCCAGCAGGGGCATTTCGACCGCACCAAGGCCGAGGCCGGTGACACCGATATCCACGCGCTGCTGCCCGAGTCGTCCCGGCGGGCCTACGACGTGCGTCCGATCGTGACCGCGATCCTGGACGACGAGACCCCGTTCGACGAGTTCCAGGCCAACTGGGCGCCGTCGATGGTGATCGGCCTGGGCCGGCTGTCCGGCCGCACGGTGGGCGTCCTGGCGAACAACCCGTTGCGACTGGGCGGCTGCCTGAACTCCGAAAGCGCCGAGAAGGCCGCGCGTTTCGTGCGGCTGTGCGACGCGTTCGGCATCCCGCTGATCGTGGTCGTCGACGTGCCGGGCTACCTGCCCGGGGTTGACCAGGAGTGGGGCGGCGTGGTGCGCCGCGGCGCCAAGCTGCTGCACGCCTTCGGCGAGTGCACGGTCCCGCGCGTCACGCTGGTCACCCGAAAGACCTACGGCGGGGCCTACATTGCGATGAACTCGCGGTCGCTCAACGCGACGAAGGTCTACGCCTGGCCGGACGCCGAGGTCGCGGTGATGGGCGCCAAGGCCGCCGTCGGCATCCTGCACAAGAAGAAGCTGGCCGCCGCGGCGGATCACGAGCGCGAAGCGCTGCACGACCAGCTGGCCGCCGAGCACGAGAAGATCGCCGGTGGCGTGGACAGCGCCATCGAGATCGGCGTGGTGGACGAGAAGATCGACCCCTCGCACACCCGCAGCAAGCTCACCGAGGCGCTGGCCCAGGCGCCGGCACGCCGCGGCCGCCACAAGAACATCCCGCTGTAGGTCCCCTTCTGCTCGCGGCGTAAGGGCTAGCGGCCGAGGATCTCCGTAACCGCTTGGCGCAGCGCGCCTTCCGGGTCCGCGGGCATGGCGTCGGCACGCCACCCGACGAAATCGTCGGGGCGCACCAGCAGGGCGCCGTCGGGCGCAAGCCCGGTGATCGCGGTCCACTCGTCGCTCTCGATGCGGTGCGCGGCCACCGACATCGAAGCCGCGGCGGCACACCAGCGTTCGTCGCCGGTGAGCACGGTGAACCCCGGCCCCAAGAGGTCGAGCGTCGAAACGCCGTCGCGCACCCACACGTGCGGGACGCGGGTGCCGGGCTGGCCGCGCAATTCTTCGACCAGTGACACGGCGTCGGGATCCGGCGGACCCGGATCGTCGGAAATCACTGCGGCCGAATGGTATTGGTAGCCGATCAGCAGCGCAAACATCGGCGCCTCTTCGTCTGGTGGCAATAGCGGCCGGTTATCGTCCAACCGCAGGAAAGCCAGCGACGGCCCGGTTAGCGACTGGCGCGCGTTGAACCGCCCGACCGGGTGCCGCTCGGCATGGTAGGTGCCCAACAAGGCCGGGTCGGCGCTCCCGTTCAAGACCGCGGCCAGCTTCCAGGCCAGGTTGTGCGCGCTCTGGATGGCGGTGTTGGCCCCGCCAGCCTTGAACGGCGGCATGGTGTGGGCCGAATCGCCGACGAGAAACACTCTGCCGCAGCGGAATTGGTCGGCAACCCGCTCGTACGGCTGCCACGGCGCGACGTCGATGATCTCCACGTCGATCGGCTCGCCGATCGCTTTCGTCAGCATCTCGCGGCACCGCTGCGCGGTGAACTGTTCGGCGGCTTCGCCGCGGGCGGGAAAGTAGGTGTTGATGAACATGCCGAAGTCGTCGCGCACCGGCAGAAAGATGCCCTCCACGTCCGGGTTTTTCACTTGGATGCCGTCGCCCGCACCGAGGTCGCGGGCGAATTGACGCCACGGCGCACGGAAGTAGACGAACACGACATAGATCGGCAGTGCCCCGTAGCCGGAGGTGCTCACGCCCAGCGCGTCGCGGATCGGGCTGTGCACGCCGTCGGCGGCGACGAGATAGTCGGCGCGTATCGCCTCGGTCGCGCCCGACTCGCGATCGCGGATGACCGCGGTGACGCCGCTTTCGTCCTGGTCGAACGAGCCCAACTCAGTGTTGTAGCGCGCCTCGCTACCGTGCCGGCGGATGTAGGTGAGCAGGATCGGTTCGAAGGCGCCCTGCGGGCAGTACTGGCCGCCGGGCTCCGGGCTCAGATCCTTGAACGGCGCGAAGATCGCGTTGACGTCGAGCGCCTGTCGCTGTTCGGCGCTGTTGAGCGTCGGCCTGCTCAGCATGTCGGAAACGCCGTGGGCGATCGCGTGGACCTCGTCGGCCAATCCGAGGCCGCGCAGGATCTCCAGGCTGCGGAAGCTCAGATTGCGGGCTTTCGGGTAGATGAACACCTCGCGCCGCTTTTCGACCACCAGCGAGCGAACACCGTGTTTGGCCAGCAGCGCAGAGGTCGCGAGGCCGCCGGCACCGGCGCCGACGATGAGGACGGGCACCTGTGTGGTTGTCATTCAAAAAATGATAGTCCATGTCATTAAACATTGACTATCGAAATGCTGGAGCCTCAGCCGAACTGCCCCACGAACTCCTCGGCGACCGCCAGCGCGCGCTCCCGGTCGGACTCCACCAGCCCGATGCGCGTCCGCCGGTCCAGGAGGTCGGAGACGTCCAGCGCGCCCTCGTGGGTGATGGCGTACTCGAATTCCGCCCGCGTGACGTCGATGCCCTCGGCGATCGGCTCCGTCGGGCGCTTGCAGGTCGCGGTCGCGATGACCTTGGCCGCCTCCGCCCCGTACCGCTGCACCAGCGACGCCGGCAGCTCGACGGCCGGGCCGGCGGCGGGCGTCCCCGGGTTGGTGGACGCCCCGATCAGCGGCAGGTCGTGGGTTCGGCACTTCGCGGCCCGCAGGCGCCGCAGGCTGACCGCGCGGTCCAGCACGTCCTGGGCCATGTAGCGGTATTCGGTCAGCTTGCCGCCGATCACGCTGATGACCCCGGACGCCGACTCCACGACCGCGTGCTCGCGCGAGACGTCGGCGGTGCGGCCCTCGCCGGTGTCGATCAGCGGCCGCAGCCCCGCGTAGGCGCCGATGACGTCGGACGGGCCCAGCACGACGCCCAGCGCGGTGTTCACGGTGTCCAGCAGGAAGGTGACCTCGTCGGCCGACGGCGTGGGCACGTCCGGGATCGGTCCGGGAGCGGCTTCGTCGGTCAGCCCCAGGTACACCCGCCCCAACTGCTCGGGCATGGCGAACACGAACCGGTTGAGCTCGCCGGGTATCGGAATCGTCAGCGCGGCAGTGGGATTGCCGAACGCGGCTGCATCGAAGACCAGGTGGGTGCCGCGGCTGGGCCGAAGCCGCAGCAAGCCGTCGATCTCGGCCGCCCAGACCCCCGCGGCGTTGATGACCGCACCGGCGGAAACGTCAAACGCCTCCCCGGTGCGCTGATCGGTCAGCCGCACCGAGGTGCCGGTGGCGTGCGAGGCCGCCACGTAGGTCAGGATCCGCGCGCCGTGCTGCGCGGCGGTGCGCGCGACCGCGGTGACCAGTCGGGCGTCGTCGATCAACTGCCCGTCGTAGGCCAGCAGTCCCCCGTCCAGGCCGTCTCGCCGAACGGTCGGCGCCATCCGCACGACGCGATCGGGACCGATCCGGCGCGAGCGGGGCAGGGTCGCCGACGACGTGCCCGCGAGCATGCGCAGGGCGTCGCCGGCCAGGAATCCGGCGCGCACCAACGCCCGTTTTCCCCGGCTCATCGACGGCAGCAGCGGGACCAGCTGCGGCATGGCACGAACGAGGTGAGGGGCGTTGCGGCTCATCAGGATTCCGCGTTCGACGGCGCTGCGGCGGGCGATCCCCACGTTGCCGGTCGCCAGGTAGCGCAGGCCGCCGTGGACCAGTTTGGAGCTCCAGCGGCTGGTGCCGAAGGCCAGGTCGTGCTTTTCCACCAGCGCCACGCGCAGCCCCCGCGATGCGGCGTCCAGGGCGATGCCGGCGCCGGTGATGCCGCCGCCGATCACCACGACGTCCAGCGGCTCGCCGTCGGCGAGCGCGGTGAGGTCGGCGGCCCGGCGGGCGGCGTTCAGCGCGGTGGGATCGGCGATCACGACAGGTATCCGTTCAGCGAGTAGGCGAGTTCGCGGGCCAGCGTGGCGGCGTCCAGCAGCGGCTCGACGATTTGCGCCGACTGAATGGTCGACTGGGCGATCAGCAGCACCATGGTCGCCAGCTGAACCGGATCGCCGGCGCGGACGCTGCCCTTGCGCTGGGCCACCCGCAACCGGTCGGCGAGGGCGTCGATCAGCATGTGCTGGCTGGTCCCGAGCCGCTCGGTGATGTAGATCGGCGCCAGCTCCGAGTGCAGCACCGACATCACGAGCCGGTCCTCGCGAAGCAGGTTGGCCACCGTAACGATCTGTCGCACAAGCGATTCCCGGTCGTCGCCGAGCAGCGGCGCGTCGCGCATCACCTCGGTGATGTGACGGGTCAACAGCGCCGCGACTATCGACTGGGTGTCCGGCCAGCGCCGGTAGACCGTGGGCCTGCTGACGCCGGCGCGGCGCGCGATCTCGGCCAGCGTCACCCGCTCGACGCCGTAATCGACCACACAGCTGGCCGCCGCCGCGAGGATGCGCTCGCCGGGGTCCACGCGGGTGCGTGCGTTACTGATTGACAGCATATGTAATACTGTAACGCATGACGCAACCCGAGGGTCTCCTCCCCCCGATGAAATGGAACGCGTGGGGGGATCCCGCCGCGGCCAAGCCGCTCTCCGAGGGCATCCGCAGCCTGCTGAAACAGGCGGTCGGCATCGACGATGCACAGAGGGCCGAACTCGAAGCGGACCAGGTGCGCCTGCGCCCGTCGGCGCTGTCGGATGAGGATCGCGAGGCGCTGGCCGGCATCGTCGGCGCGGCCCACTGCCGCACCGACGACCGGGACCGGTTGCTGCACGCGGGCGGGAAATCGACGATCGACCTCCTGCGCCGCAAGGACCCGGGCGTGCAGGACGCGCCCGACGCCATCCTGCTGCCCGGTGATGACGACGAAGTCGCCGCGGTCCTGCGCTACTGCTCCGAACACCGCGTCGCCGTCGTCCCCTTCGGCGGCGGCACCAGCGTGGTCGGCGGTTTGGACCCCATCCGCGGGGCGTTCCACGCGGTCGTGTCGCTCGACCTGCGCCGCCTCGACCGGTTGATCTCCCTCGACGAGGTGTCCGGCCAGGCCGTGTTCGGCGCCGGCGTCACCGGGCCCGACGCGGAGCGCATGCTTGGCGCCCAGGGCTTTTCGCTCGGCCATTTCCCGCAGAGCTTCGAGTACGCGACCATCGGCGGATTCGCCGCCACCCGCTCGTCCGGGCAGGACTCGGCGGGTTACGGCCGGTTCAACGACATGGTGCGCGGGCTGCGCGTCGTCACCCCGGCGGGCACCATCGACCTGGGTCGCGCGCCGGAATCCGCCGCCGGTCCCGACCTGCGTCAGCTGATGATCGGCTCGGAGGGCGCCTTCGGCGTCATCACCCAGGTGCGGCTGCGGGTGCACCGGGCGCCCGAAACCGTCCGCTACGAGGCGTGGTCGTTCCCCGACTTCGAGACCGGCGCCGCCGCCCTGCGCGCCGTCACCCAGACCAGCACCGGCCCCACCGTCATCCGGCTCTCCGACGAGGCGGAGACCGGGGTCAACCTGGCCACCACGGACGCGATCGGCGAAAGCCAGATCACCGGCGGCTGCCTGGCCATCACCGTGTTCGAGGGCACCAAGGAACACGTCGAAAGCCGGCACGCCGAAACCGCCGCCCTGCTGGCCGCCCACGGCGCGACCCCGCTGGGCGAGGCACCGGCGCGGGCCTGGGAGCACGGCCGGTTCGGCGCGCCGTACCTGCGCGACTCGCTGCTGTCGGCGGGCGCGCTCTGCGAAACGCTCGAGACCGCCACCGACTGGTCGAACGTTCCGGCGCTCAAAGCTGCTGTGACGCAAGCGCTTACCGATGTGCTCGCCGAGTCCGGCACCCCCGCGTTGGTGATGTGCCACATCTCGCACGTCTACCCCACCGGCGCGTCGTTGTACTTCACCGTCGTCGCCGGGCAACGCGGCAACCCGATCGAACAATGGCTGGCCGCCAAGAAGGCCGCGTGCGACGCCATCATGGCCACCGGCGGAACCATCACCCACCACCACGCGGGCGGTGCCTGTCTCTTATACACA
>NZ_LATC01000132.1:0-11287 GCF_001414075.1 Mycobacterium sp. UM_11
CAGATGTGTATAAGAGACAGGGTTGCACTAGCCCGGCGGTCGCGCGAATGCGATCGACGTTTCCTCCCAACCACATTCGAAGTCGTCAGAAGCGGCCGCCCGGTTTCAACACCTCCGCCCCGGGTATCCGCAGGCCACTTCGAGTGACAAGCCCGACTGGAAGGCAAGGCATGGACGCAATCACTTTTCTTCGCCACGACCACAAAAGTGTGCTCGGTTTGTTCGAGTCGCTCGACGGGGCGCCGTCGGGCTCGGGCGCCGAGGCGAGCGGCCTGGAAACGGTGGTGAACAATCTCGTCATCGCCGAGTCGCAGCACGAAGCCATTGAGGAGCAGTTCTTTTGGCCGGCGGTGCGCAAGGCGATCGGCGACGGGATCGTCGACAAGGCCATCGAACAGGAGCAGGCCGGCAAGAAGTTGTTGCAGCGGCTCGAGGACGGCAAGCCGGGCGAGCCGGACTATCACGAAGCGCTGCAGGAGTTCATCAAGGCGGGGCGCGAACACATCGCCTACGAACAGGATGTGGTGTGGCCGCAGGTCGAGATGGCGATCGACCGGGAAGAGTTGGAGAAGATCGGCGAAAAGCTGGAGCAGGCAAAGAAAATCGCCCCGACCCGGCCCCACCCGGACACCCCGCCCCACCCGGCGGTGCTCAAGACGATGGGCATGGGCGCGGCGGTCGTGGACCACGTGCGCGACGCCTTGACCGGTCGCGCCGAGGACAACCCGCCGGACCCGCAGGTGAAATAGTTATTTCGAAGACCGGGCGCTGGATCCTCAGCGCCCGGTCTCCGTGTCTTTAATTAGCTTGTGGGCGTGTGCTGTTCGTGCGTGAACGGCTTCTCGGCGGTGATGGCGGGTGAACCCTGCGGGTTTTGCTGCGCACCCTGGTTCTGGCGTGTGCTGCCGCCCAGCCATTGCTGTTCGGGCTTTTCGACGTACTCCCACTCCATGCCCTTCGGCCACGGACCCTGACCCTGGTTCCACGGCCCCCGGATCGATTCGCCGCCACCATTGGACATGTTGAACGCGACGTTCTGGAAACGCGGGTCACCCGGCAACTGCCCCGGCGGGAAGTTGACCGGGAGCTCGTTGAGCGCCGCGGTGAACTGCTGGAAGTGCGTCACTTCCCGCGTCATCAGGAAGGTGAGCGTGTCCTGCACACCGGGATCGTCGGTGTACTGCTTCAGGTACTCGTAGACGATTTTCGCGCGGGACTCGGCGGCCAGGTTACTGCGCAGGTCCACCGTAGGGTCGCCGTTGGCGGTGACGTACGAGCCCATCCAGGGCACCCCCTGGGAGTTACTCACGTCCGGACCGCCACCGTTAAGCGCCAGATACAGCGGGTTGACCGCAGCTTGGTGAATGATCTGGTCGCGACCGTCCCCACTAGCCACCGCGGGCATCCAATCGCACTTCTCGTTGGCAATCTTCAGATTGTCGTTGAGGCCGTCGAGCAGCATCGTGATCATCGAGCCGACCATCTCGAGGTGGCTGAGTTCCTCGGTGGCGATGTCCATGAACAGGTCGTACATCTTGGGATTCTTGTCGCGCAGGACGAACGCCTGCGTGAAGTACTGCATGGCGGCCTTGAGTTCACCGTTGGCGCCACCGAACTGCTCCTGCAGCAGCGTCGCGAACCGCGGGTCGGGCCGGTCGACGCGGACCTCGAATTGAAGATCTTTGTTATGAACGAACATTGGGTCTCCTAGGCTTTTGACGAGAATGGCTCTGGTGTCGCCGGATACCCCCGGCCTTTGCGGACAAACGGTGCGCGGGTGACGGGTCCGGGCCGATCGTGGACAATCGCGTCTTATGGACTCTTCGAACCCGAACGCCGGGCATTCGCTCGCCGTGCGAATGGCCGAGCTTGCCCGCGACACCGCAGCGCCGCGAACGCTCGAAGATGTCCTCACCGACGTGACCGCCGCCGCCGTCGAGCTGATACCGGCCGCCGACGTCGCGGGGGTGCTGCTGATCAAGGGTGGCGGAGACTTCGAATCCGTCGCGGACACCGACGGCCTGGCCGCTGAGCTCGATCAGCTACAGCACGACTTCGATGAGGGCCCCTGCCACGACGCCGCCCTCAAACAAACCATCGTGCGCACCGACGACCTGCGTGCCGAACCACGGTGGCCGCGCTACGCGCCGGCGGCCGTGGAACGCGGTGTGTTGAGCAGCCTTTCTTTCAAGCTGTACACCGCGGAACGTACCGCCGGCGCGCTGAACCTGTTCAGCTTCAAGGCCAACGTGTGGGACACCGAAGCCGAAACCATCGGCACGGTCTTCGCCGCGCACGCCGCCTCGGCGATCATGGCCGGGCGCCACGGGCAGCAGATGCAGTCGGCCCTGTCGACGCGGGACCGGATCGGCCAGGCCAAGGGCATCATCATGGAGCGCTACGGCGTGGACGAACTGCGCGCGTTCGACCTGCTGCGCCGCCTGTCCCAGGAGAGTCAGGTCAAGCTCATCGACATCGCGCAGGGCGTGATCGACACCCGCAGCGACGATTGATCTGCCGCCGGCGCCATCTACGATGGGGTGGCTTCATCGACTAGTCCGGCGCGACGTTGCGCCGGGGAACGGGTGGTCACCGTGTGGGATTTCGAAACGGACCCGGAATATCAGGCCAAGCTCGACTGGGTCGAGAAGTTCATGGTCGACGAGCTCGAACCGCTCGACCTGGTGGCGCTCGACCCTTATGACAAGCGCAACGCCGAGATGATGTCGATCCTGCGGCCGTTGCAGCAGCAGGTGAAGGACCAGGGGCTGTGGGCGGCGCACCTACGGCCGGAGCTTGGCGGGCAGGGCTTCGGTCAGGTCAAGCTCGCGCTGCTCAACGAGATTCTCGGCCGCTCCCGCTGGGCGCCGTCGGTGTTCGGCTGCCAGGCGCCGGATTCGGGCAACGCCGAGATCCTGGCGATGTTCGGCACCGACGAACAGAAAGCCCGCTACCTGCAGCCGCTGCTCGACGGCGACATCACCTCCTGCTACTCGATGACCGAACCCCAAGGTGGTTCCGACCCCGGACAATTCGTCACCGCCGCGACCCGCGACGGCGACTACTGGGTGATCAACGGCGAGAAGTGGTTCTCCACCAACGCCAAGCATGCGTCGTTCTTCATCGTGATGGCCGTCACCAACGCCGAAGCCCGCACCTACGACAAGATGTCGCTGTTCATCGTGCCGGCCGAGACACCGGGCATCGAGATCGTGCGCAACGTCGGCGTGGGCGCCGAGTCCTCGGCGCGGGCCAGCCACGGCTACGTCCGCTACACCGATGTCCGCGTGCCGGCCGACCACGTGCTCGGCGGTGAGGGGCAGGCGTTCATGATCGCGCAAACCCGCCTCGGCGGCGGCCGCATCCACCATGCGATGCGCACGATCGCGTTGGCGCGCAGCGCTTTTGACATGATGTGTGAGCGTGCGGTGTCGCGCAAGACGCGGCACGGGCGGCTGTCGGATTTCCAGATGACCCAGGAGAAGATCGCCGACAGCTGGATTCAGATCGAGCAGTTCCGGCTCCTGGTGTTACGCACGGCGTGGCTGATCGACAAGCACCACGACTACCAGAAGGTGCGCCGCGACATCGCGGCGGTGAAGGTAGCCATGCCCCAGGTCCTGCACGACGTCGTGCAGCGGGCCATGCACCTGCACGGCGCGCTCGGCGTCTCCGACGAGATGCCCTTCGTCAAGATGATGGTGGCCGCCGAATCACTGGGCATCGCCGACGGCGCCACCGAACTGCACAAGATGACGGTCGCGCGGCGGACGTTGCGTGAATACCAGCCCGTGACAACGCCATTCCCGTCGGCGCACATTCCCACGCGACGCGCGGAGGCGCAGGCCCGGCTGGCCGAGCGGCTGGAGCATTCCGTCGCGGAGTTCTAGCGCCGAGCCAAGTTTCAGGTGATGTAGCGGACGATGCTTTCGGCCACACACGCGGGCTTGGCCGAGCCCTCGATCTCCACCGTCGTCGACATGGTCGCCTGCACGGCGCCGTTTCCGACGTCGTCGAGGCTCACCAGCGATGTCTCCGCGCGCACCCGGGAGCCGACCGGCACCGGGGCGGGAAAGCGAACCTTGTTGAGGCCGTAGTTGATTGCCAACTTGATGCCGTTGACGGTGTAGATCTGGTGCTGCAGCCGCGGCAGCAGCGCCAGGGTCATGAAACCGTGGGCGATCGTCCCACCGAACGGGCCGGCGGCCGCGCGCTCGGGGTCGACGTGGATCCACTGGTGATCACCGGTCGCGTCGGCGAACAGGTTGACGTCCTCCTGGGTGATGGTCACCCAGTCGCTGTGCCCGATGGTTTCGCCGGTGGCGGTCGCGAGATCGGCTACCGATTCGAAGGTGCGCATTGAGTTTCTCCTTCACTCCGGGTGGTAACGATAGCGCGTGTTTCACGGCCGCCGGTGGGGGAATGCCTACCCGAACGCTAAGCGGCAAGGAAGGCAAATATGTCAGACCACAAGGGCCACAAGACCGAGGACGACGTCGAGCCCGAGGCGCACGAGTCGCGGTCGCGGGACGCAGCCGGCGAGGACGACGGCTCGTACGTGGGGGCCGCCGGTTCCGACGACACCTTCGACGCCGGCGAGACGGGCGCCGAGGCGCGAAGCCAACAGGGCTAGCCGAGCGCGCCGATCGCGGCTTGCAGTTTGGCGGTGGCCTGGTCCGCCACGTCCTGCAGGGCCCCCGGCTCGGCGGTCACCTTGACCATGAGCTGGGGATCCATCGCCTCGACGAGAACCGAGCCGTCCGCGCTGTCGGGGTCGGTTCGCACCACGACGTTGCACGGCAGCAGCTGCCCGATCTGGCGATGGATGCCCAGGGCGCGATGCGCCAACGTCGGGTTGCACGCCCCCAGGATCAGGTAGTCCTCCATCTCCTCCCCGAGCTTCTGCTTCAGCGTGGCTTTGACGTCGATGGTGGTCAACACGCCGAAACCCTGCTCGGCGAGAGCGTCCGTCGTCCGTTTCACCGCGTCCTCGAACGAGGTGTGCAAAGTGGTGCTCAACCCGGTTGTCATTTTTCCTCCTCTGTCTGGTTCTGCTAGGCCGCGGCGCGTGGGCGTTGCAGCTGGCTGAATTGTGGAACCGCGGCGAGCGTGGCGACGGCGTCGAACAGAGCGACGGCCTCGTGCGCTTCGGGCAACGCGGTCAGGACGGGCCCGAAGAAGGCACGCCCGTCGATCCGCAGGATCGGGCTGCCGCCGGTCTCGCCGAGCGCATCCTGTCCGGCCTGGTGCCCACGCCGGACGAGTTCGTCCAGGGATCCGTCCGCCAGGGCCCCGGCCGTGGCGTGGGTGACGCCGGCCGCGGTCAGCACGTGGGCGACCAGGTCTTCGCCGAGCGGCTCGGAGCGGTCGAAGTATCGCTCGCCGAAGGCGAAGTAGGCGGCGGTCCACCCGGCGGCGCCCCGTTCGCGGGCGACCGCGGCCATCAGCCGGCCCACTTCCAGCGAGTCGCGCATCCGGGCCTGGTGCGCGGGTGAGAGTTCGCGTCCCTCGTTCAGAACCGCCAGGCTCATCTGCTGCCAATCGACAACCATGCCGGTCTTCTCGGCGACGGCGCGCAGCCACCGGGCGGTGTTCCAGGAGAACGGGCACACCGGGTCCAGCCACAGCGTCACCTTCGAGCTTCCATCGTCGGCGGGGTTCATCGCTTCACCCTTTCTTAGGCTCCGGACCGTCAGGCCAGGCTGAGGAACAGTTTTTCCAGCTCGTCGATCGACACGGCCGGCCCGTCGGTGCGACCATCCGCCGGCCGGGTGATGCAGTCGCGCAGGCCCGAGGCGATGATCTTGAAGCCGGCGCGGTCCAGCGCCCGCGACACCGCGGCCAGCTGGGTGACCACGTCTTTGCAGCTGCGGCCCTGTTCGATCATCCCGATCACCCCGCCGAGCTGACCGTGCGCTCGACGCAGCCGGGCGAGCACCGCGTCCATGTCGGCGGCATCGTGGCCGGCGGCGCCGGCTTCAAGGTGTGAACCGCCGCGAACTTCGTTTGTCATGTCTCCTTCATACCATACCCGGCGGGGTATCTGCAGATCCTTACTTATACCCCCTGGGGTATAGTATAACTTGCGTCGGATCGAGTGCGATCGCGGTGCTGGTCGCGCGGTTAGGGCGTCTCCGGGCCCCCCGGGAGGTGCCAAACGGCCCTATCGGCCACGGCAACCGGGATTGAAACTGCGATCCAGATGGACCCGGTCACGAGAGAAAGGAAACGTCATTGTCCACGTTTCTCAAGCGGGCTTGGGTGCCGCTCGTCGTCGTGGCGGCAGTTGCCCTCGGCGGCATCGCCGTCGAGCGGTTGCGCGGCGTTTTCGGCTCCGACGCGATCTTCACCGCGACGGGCAGCAGCGCCGCACCGCTCGACCCGTCGCACGTCAAGCGGGTGACCTACGAGGTCTACGGCCCCGGCGGCACGTCGGGAACGGTGAGCTACCTGGACAAGAACGCGGACCCGCAACAGGTGGACTTCACCGGCCTGCCCTGGACCTTCACGGTCACGACGACCGCGCCCGCCGTGATCGCGAGCGTTGTGGCACAAGGCAATAGCGACGACATCGGCTGCCGCATCACCGTCAACGGGGAGATCAAGGACGAGCGGTCCTCGGCCGGGCGCCACGCCCAAACCTCCTGTCTGGTGAAAGCCGGATGAATACCGATAGCGACGCCCGGCCGAGATTCATGCGGTTCGTCCGCAGGTTCGCGTGGCCGATCATCATCGGCTGGCTGCTGCTCACCGTCGCCCTGAATGTGCTTGTGCCGCCGATCGAGTCGGTCGCGCGCAAGCACGCGGTGACGATGTCACCCCAGGACGCGCCCGCGATGATCGCCGCCAAGCGCATGGGCGCAACGTTCCACGAGTCGGATTCCGACAGCATCGCGATGATCGTTCTGGAGAGCGATAAACAACTCGGCGACGAGGCGCACCGCTATTACGACGGCCTGGTGCAGAAACTACAGTCAGACCCCAAGCACGTGCAGCATGTCCAGAACGTGTGGGGCGACCCGCTTACCGCCGCAGGAGTCCAAAGCAAGGACGGCAAGGCCGCCTACGTCCAACTCAACCTGGCCGGCAACCAGGGCAGCACCCAGGGCAATGAATCCGTCGACGCCGTACGGAGAATCGTCGACAAGTCGGCGCCGCCCCAGGGGCTGAAGGTGTACGTGACCGGTCCGGCACCGCTGACGACCGACATGAACGAAGCCGCCGACAAGAGCATGTTCAAGATGATGGGCGTGACGGGGGTGGTCATCATGATCATGCTGTTCATCGCCTATCGATCCGTCAGCACGGTGCTGCTGGTCCTGGTCATGGTCGGCTTCGAAATGGGCACCGCCAGAGGGCTTGTCGCGCTTCTCGGCAACTACGAACTGTTGGGATTCTCGACGTTCGTCGTCGCCATGCTGTCCTCGCTGGCGATCGCGGCGGGCACCGACTACGCGATCTTTCTCATCGGGCGCTACCAGGAGGCGCGTCAAGCCGGTCAGGACCGAGAAACCGCCTACTACACCATGTTCCGCGGAACTTCCCACATCATCCTGGGCTCGGGTTTGACGATCGCGGGGGCCACCTTCTGCCTCCACTTGGCGCGCCTGTCCTATTTCAAGGCGCTGGGCATTCCGTCGGCGCTGGGCCTGCTGGTCGTGGTGGCCGGGGCAATGACCGCCGGGCCCGCCGTCGTCGCGGTGGCCACCCGGTTCGGACTGCTCGACCCGAGACGGATGATCAAGACCCGCGGGTGGCGGCGAATCGGCACAGCCAGCGTGCGCTGGCCCGGCGCGGTGTTCGCGGCCTCACTGGTCATCGCGATCGTCGGCATCCTCATCATGCCCAGCATGAAGGTCAGCTACAACGACCGCTTCTATATACCGCGCGGCCTGCCCTCGAACGTCGGATATGCCGCCGCGGAGCGCCATTTCAGCGCCGCCACCATGAATCCCGACATCCTGATGATCGAAAGCGATCATGACATGCGCAACAGCGGCGACATGATCATCCTGGACCGGATCGCCAAGAACGTGTTCAACTCACCCGGCATCGCGATGGTGCAGAGCATCACCCGGCCGTTGGGCGGTCCCATCGAGCACACGTCCATACCGTTCCAGATCAGTGCCCAGTCGATTCCGATCCGGCAGAACATCCAGTTCATGAAGGACCGCACGGACGACATGCTCAAGATGAGCGACGACCTGGGCGCCATGATCGCCTCGATGCGGCGGATGCAGGGCCTGCTCGGGCAGATGAGCGACGCGACCCACCGCATGACCGGCGATATGCACGAGATGCGAACCACGCTGGACGAGATGCGCGACCACCTAGCGGATTTCGACGATTTCGCCCGGCCGTTCCGCAGCTATCTGTATTGGGAACAGCATTGTTTCAACATCCCGGTGTGCTGGGCGTCGAGGTCGGTGTTCGAGGCGATCGACGGCGTCGACAAGTTCAGCGAGAACATGAGCACGCTGATCAAGGAGATGAACAACGTCGACGCGATCTTGCCCCAGATGCTCGCCGAGTTCCCGCCCATCATCGCCGTCGCCACCTCGATGCAGGGGACGCTGCTCACGATGCACAGCAGCTTCTCGGGCCTGGTCACACAGATCACCCAGATGACCGACACGGCGAGCGCGATGGGGCAGGCCTTCGACGCCTCGCGCAGCGGTGACTACTTCTATCTCCCGCCGGAAGCGTTCCAGAATCCCGACTTTCAGCGCGGTCTGCAGCTTTTCCTCTCGCCGGACGGCAAGGCCGCGCGCTTCATCATCACCCACGAGGCGGACCCGGCGACGCCCGCCGGCATCTCGGCGGTCATGCCGGAGCTGACGGCCGCACATCAAGCGGTGAAGGGGACCGCCCTGACCGGAGCCAAGTTCTACCTCGCCGGCACGGCCGCCATCTATCGCGACATCCAGTCCGGCTCCCACTACGACCTGTTGATCGTCGGTCTCGCGGCGCTGACGCTGATCTTCGTCGTCATGCTGATCATCACGCGCGCTCTGGTAGCGGCAACCGTGATCGTCGGCACGGTGCTGCTGTCGTTGGGTGCCGCCTTCGGGCTCTCGGTGTTGGTGTGGCAGCACCTCTTCGGGCTGGAGTTGAACTGGATCGCGCCGGTGTTCGGGTTGATCATCCTGCTGGCCGTCGGTTCCGACTACAACCTGCTGCTGGTGTCGCGGTTCCAGGAGGAGATCGGCGCGGGGTTGAAAACCGGCATCATCCGCTCCATGGGCGAGACGGGCGGCGTGGTCACCTCGGCTGGCCTGGTCTTCGCCTTCACCATGATGTCGATGGTCGCCAGCGACCTGCGTTCGATCGGTCAGGCCGGCAGCACGATCGGCCTCGGCCTGCTGTTCGACACGTTGATCGTGCGCTCGTTCATGACGCCGTCGATCGCGGCGCTGCTGGGCCGGTGGTTCTGGTGGCCGCTGCGCGTGCGGCCCCGCCCGGCCAGCTCCATGCTGCGGCCGTTCGGTCCGCGCAGCCTCGTGCGGTCCCTGCTACTGGGTGAGGCCGCCGATGCGCCCGCCCCCCGGCTCCACACGGCCGGGGTGTGAGACCGCGCAAGATGGGACTGTGCGGCTGCTGCTGATATCCGACACCCACGTCCCCAACCGCGCCCGCGACCTGCCCGCACGGGTATGGGCTGAAGTCGCCGCGGCCGACGTCGTCGTGCACGCGGGCGACTGGGTGGTGCCCGAACTGCTCGACGAACTCGACGGCCGGTCGGCCCGGCTCGTCGCCTGCTGGGGAAACAACGACGGCCCGGCGCTGCGGGCCCGACTCCCGGAGCGCGCGGACGTCACGCTGGCCGGGGTGCGTTTCACGGTGGTGCACGAGACCGGCGCGGCAACCGGGCGAGAAAACAGGATGTCCCGGCTGTATCCCGACAGCCAAGTGCTGGTGTTCGGGCACAGCCACATCCCCTGGGACACCACCACCGCCACCGGATTGCGCCTGCTCAACCCGGGTTCGCCCACCGACCGCCGCCGGCAGCCGTTCTGCACCTACATGACCGCCCGCGTCGACGACGGCGCCCTGTCCGACGTGGTCCTGCATCGCCTCCCGAAGTAGCGGGTACATACCTTCTGCACAGCTTGCGCACATAAATAGCTCGGCTACAGAGGTATTATGGAAAAAGTGAAGGCGAGTACCGATGTGGTCACCGACGTGTTTCGCGTCGTCGGCCGATTCCGCCGGCAACTGCGACGGTCGGCCGGCCGCGGCTTCGACTCCTCACGGCTCACCGAGTCCCAGTCCGAGCTGTTGTGGCTGGTGGGCCGGCAACCGGGGGTCTCGGTCAACGCCGCGGCCGCCGAGCTCGGGCTGGCGCCCAACACCGCCTCCACCCTGGTCTCCAAGTTGGTCGCGGGCGGGTTGCTGCTGCGCACCGTCGGCGACCCGGACCGCCGGGTCGGGCGGTTACACCTCGCCGAGCCCGCCCAGCAGATCGTCGACGCGTCGCGAGCCGCGCGCCGCGCCGTGCTGGCGGAGGTGCTCGCCGAGCTCGACGACGAGCAAATCGAGTCTTTGACAAGGGGATTGGAGGTCATCGAGACGATGACCCGGACACTGCAGGAGCGGCAATCATGAGCGCATCACTGCCGATGGCGATCGACGCCAGGCACCTGAGCTACCGGTATGGCCAGTTCACCGCCGTCAACGACGTGACGTTGCAGGTGCGACCCGGCGAGACCATGGGCCTGCTCGGTCCGAACGGAGCCGGGAAAACGACGATGGTCCGCATGCTCACCACGCTGGCACCGGTGCAACAGGGCGAACTGCGCGTCTTCGGGCTGGACGCCCGTCACCAGACCACGGACATTCGCAGCAACATCGGCTATGTGCCGCAACAACTCTCGATCGAGCCCGCGTTGACGGGCCGGCAGAACGTCGAGTGGTTCGCGCGGCTCTACGGCGTGCCGCGGACCGCGCGGTCCGATCGCGTCGAGCAGGCGCTGGCGGCCATGGACCTGCTCGACGTGGCCGACCGGGTGGCCGCCGCCTACTCCGGTGGCATGGTCCGCCGTCTCGAGGTGGCGCAGGCGCTGGTGAACCGCCCGTCGCTGCTCGTCCTGGACGAACCCACCGTTGGACTCGACCCGATCGCGCGTGACGGCGTCTGGACGCAGGTGCAAAAGATGCAGGCGCAGTTCGGCATGACCGTGCTGCTGACCACCCACTACATGGAAGAGGCCGACGCGTTGTGCGATCGCGTGGCTCTGATGCACCGGGGCGAGTTGCGGGCGGTGGGCACGCCCTGTCTCTTATACAC
>NZ_LATC01000133.1:0-10916 GCF_001414075.1 Mycobacterium sp. UM_11
GATGTGTATAAGAGACAGTCTCGACACCGGACGGATGTATCGAGTTCACCCGAATATACTGCGTCGCAAGCAGATTCGCGTACACCCGCATCAGGCCCACCACGCCATGCTTGGCGGCGGCATAACCGACGGAACCGGCGTCCGGGCTGCCCACGCCGGCCAGGCCGGCGCTCGAACTGATCAGCACGATCGACCCGCCGGTGCCTTGGGCGACCATGGTCGGGATGGCAACCTTGATGGTGTAGTAGACGCCGGTGAGGTTGACGTCGATGACGTCGCGCCAGCCGTCGTCGCCGGATTGCATCGGGGCGATGCCGGCGTTGGCGACGACGATGTCGAGCCGGCCGAATTCGTCCAGGCCCGCCTGCAGGGCGGCCGACAGCGATGCCCGGTCGCGGACGTCGCCTCGGGCGGCGACGATGCGCGCGCCGGTGTCCTCGACCAACTTGACGGTTTGCGCCAGGTCTTCCTCGGTGGCCAGCGGGTAGGGGACGCTGGCGATCTGATCGCACAGGTCGACCCCGATGATGTCCGCGCCGTCGGAGGCCAGCCGCACCGCGTGCGCGCGACCCTGGCCGCGCGCCGCGCCGGTGATGAAGGCGACCTTGCCCTCGAGTGGCCGCCCCATCAGGACCGGATCTGGCCCTTGTCCGGATCGCCCGCGGGCACCGGCTGCAGCATCTTGATGTCCGGCGCCCCGGCCAGGTGGTCGCCGGCCGCGGTGAACATCTTGGTGACGGCGGGCGCGGTGCTGTGCGCCTTGAGCGCCTCGGGGTCGGCCCACTGCTCCACGAAGACGAAGGTCTCGCCCGATTGGTGCAACGAGTACAACTGGCAGCCCGGTTCGTTGTGCACTTCCTCCACCGCCTGCGTGAGGATGTCACGGACGGTGTCGACCGATTCGGGTTTGACGGTCAAGGTGGCAACGACGACGACGGGCATGCTGGGGCCTCCTGCGGCTAAGGGGTGGGTGACGCGCACGGCTTTGTTACCTCGGTCACCGGTTGTCCACCCTACTCAGGCGACCCCGTGGCCCACCGGTCAGATGGGTCACAACCCCCAATCGTTACCAGTGTGGCGGGTGGTGCAGATGATGTCGATGCGACTACCCTGGCCGACATGGCTAACAAGACCGCCACCCGCTCCAAAGCTCGAACGAGCAGGTCAAAGGCCAATTCGCGAAGCGGGTCGGGTCGCGCGCGGCCGGCGGCCCCCCGCAAGCGGCCGAGCAGGCCCGCCAAGCGGCGTCAGCATTCGCTAGTGGTGGCCGCCGGGCTGACCGGCGGCCGCGCCCTGCGCGCCACCTGGCTGATGGCCGCCCGCAGCACCGGAGGGGCGGCCCGGTCGATCGGGCGGGCCCGCGACATCGACCCTGGGCACCGCCGCGACGGGATCGCGCTGATGCTGCTGGGCCTGTCCGTCGTGGTCGCGGCGAGCTCCTGGTTCAGCGCCGCCCGGCCGGTCGGCGCCTGGGTGGACACGCTGTTGCGCACCTTCGTCGGCGCGGGCGTCCTGGCGCTCCCGGTCGTGACCGCCGCGGTGGCGGTGGCGTTGATGCGCACCCAGCCCAACCCCGACGCGCGCCCCAGGCTGATCCTGGGCGCCACCCTGATCGCGCTGTCCGTGCTGGGCCTGCGCCACCTGTGGTCCGGCTCGCCCGAGGACCCGGAGGCGCGCCGCCGCGCGGCGGGATTCATCGGCTTCGCCATCGGCGGCCCGCTGTCGGACGGGCTGACGGCCTGGATCGCGGCGCCGCTGTTGTTCATCGGCTTCATGTTCGGCCTGCTGTTGCTCACCGGGACCACCATCCGGGAGGTGCCCGACGCGATCCGCGCCATGGTCGGCGCCCGGCTGCCCGGCGACGGCTACGACGAGTACGACGACTACGACGAGTACGCGGATTCCGATGCGGCCGAAGGCTTCTACGACGAAAGCGCGCTTCCCGACGACGGGCCGCAGGCCTGGCCGACGGCGGACCCGGCCCCGGCCCTGCGTGACAACGAGGACGACATTCCCACCACGCCGGAGCCGGCCATCGGGAAGAGCCGGCGCCGCGAGAAGAAGAAGACCGAGGTGCTGGACCGGGTCGTCGAGGGGCCTTACACCCTGCCGTCGATGGGCCTGCTGATCGCCGGCGACCCGCCCAAGAAGCGCAGCGCCGCCAACAACGTCATGGCCGAGGCCATCGGCGAGGTGCTCACCCAGTTCAAGGTCGACGCGGCGGTCACCGGCTGCACCCGCGGGCCGACGGTCACCCGCTACGAGGTCGAGCTGGGGCCGGGCGTGAAGGTGGAGAAGATCACCGCGCTGCAGAAGAACATCGCCTACGCGGTGGCCACCGAGAGCGTCCGGATGCTGGCCCCGATCCCCGGCAAGTCCGCCGTCGGCATCGAGGTGCCCAACACCGACCGGGAGATGGTGCGCCTGGCCGACGTGCTCACCGCGCCGTCGACCCGGCGCGACCACCACCCGCTGGTGATCGGGCTGGGCAAGGACATCGAGGGCGACTTCATCTCGGCCAACCTGGCCAAGATGCCGCACCTGCTGGTCGCCGGCTCCACCGGTTCGGGTAAGTCCAGCTTCGTCAACTCCATGCTGGTGTCGCTGCTGACCCGGGCCACCCCGGAGGAGGTCAGGATGATCCTGATCGACCCGAAGATGGTGGAACTCACGCCGTACGAGGGCATTCCGCACCTGATCACCCCGATCATCACCCAACCGAAGAAGGCGGCGGCCGCGCTCGCGTGGCTGGTCGAGGAGATGGAGCAGCGCTACCAGGACATGCAGGCCTCCCGGGTCCGCCACATCGACGACTTCAACGAGAAGGTCCGCTCGGGCGCCATCACCGCGCCGCTGGGCAGCCAGCGCGAATACCGGCCCTACCCGTACGTGGTGGCGATCGTCGATGAGCTGGCCGACCTGATGATGACCGCGCCGCGGGACGTCGAGGACGCCATCGTGCGGATCACCCAGAAGGCGCGCGCGGCGGGCATCCACCTGGTGCTGGCCACCCAGCGCCCGTCGGTGGACGTGGTCACCGGGCTGATCAAGACCAACGTGCCGTCCCGGCTGGCGTTCGCCACGTCGTCGCTCACCGACAGCCGGGTGATCCTGGACCAGGCCGGCGCGGAGAAGCTGATCGGCATGGGTGACGGCCTTTTCCTGCCGATGGGCGCGAGCAAGCCGCTGCGCCTGCAGGGCGCCTACATCACCGACGAGGAGATCCAGGCCGTTGTCGGGGCCTGCAAAGTGCAGGCCGAGCCCGAGTACACCGAGGGCGTCACCACGGCCAAGCCGACCGGCGAACGCACCGACGTCGACCCCGACATCGGCGACGACATGGACGTGTTCCTGCAGGCGGTCGAGCTGGTGGTGTCCAGCCAGTTCGGCTCGACCTCGATGCTGCAGCGCAAGCTGCGCGTCGGCTTCGCCAAGGCCGGCCGGCTGATGGACCTGATGGAGACCCGCGGCATCGTCGGGCCCAGCGAGGGATCCAAGGCGCGCGAGGTGCTGGTCAAGCCCGACGAGCTGGCCGGCACGCTGGCCCTGATCCGCGGCGGCGCCGACGCCGACGGCGGCGATCCGGACGAGTAGCGGGCGGTCGCCCGGTCGCCGAACGTGAACTCAGGGCGGGATTTGGGCGGATTTTTCGCCCTCAGTTCACGTTCGGCGGTCAGCTGAGTCAAAGCACCAACAGCATCCGGGAGTTGCCCAGGATGTTGGGCTTGACGTAGCTCAGGTCCAGGAACTCGGCGACACCGATGTCGTAGGAGCGGCACATCTCCTCGAACACCTCGGCGGTGACCGGCGTGCCCTCGATCTCGGTGAAGCCGTGCTTGCCGAAGAACTCCGTCTCGAAGGTCAGCACGAACAGCCGCTTCAGCTGCAGTTCGCGCGCGACCTCGAGCAGCCGGTCGACGATCGCGTGGCCGATGCCGTGGCCGGTCATCGCCGGGTCCACGGCGACCGTGCGGACCTCGCCCAGGTCGGACCACATCACGTGCAGCGCGCCGCACCCGACGACCTTGCCCTCGCATTCGGCCACCCAGAATTCCTGGACGGCCTCGTACAGCGTCACCAGGTTCTTCTCGAGCAGGATCTTTCCCGCATACGTGTCGACGAGTTGCTTGATCGCGGGGACATCGGACGTTCGCGCGCGGCGCACCACCGGTCGGTAGTCATGCGAACTTTCGGTCACGGCTAACAGTATCGACATCGGGGACGGGTGCGCTGGTCACCGGTTATTCTGTTGCGGTGTCGGGGCAGCCGCAAACGGGTCCGCTTACGGGGCCGCCGGCCCGCGCTCATATCGCAAACCTCGCCAACACCCTGACGTTGCTGCGCCTGGTGCTGGTCCCGATCTTCCTGCTCGCACTGTTCGCCAAGGACGGTCACGAGATCGCCTTCCGGATCGTGGCTTTCGCGATTTTCGCGATCGCGTGCATCACCGACCGGCTGGACGGCCTGTTGGCCCGCAACTACGGCATGGCAACCGAATTCGGCGCGTTCGTCGACCCGATCGCGGACAAGACGCTGGTCGGATCGGCGCTGATCGGGCTCTCGATGCTCGGCGACCTGCCCTGGTGGGTCACGGTGCTGATCCTGGCCCGCGAGTTCGGGGTGACCGTGCTGCGGCTGGCCGTGATCCGCCGTGGGGTCATCCCCGCCAGCTGGGGCGGCAAGGTCAAGACCGTCGTCCAGGTGGTGGCGATCGGCTTGTTCATCCTGCCGCTGACCGGGCCGCTGCGGGTCACGGCCGCGGTGGTGATGGGGGCGGCCATCCTGCTGACCGTCGTCACCGGCATCGACTACGTCGTCTCGACCGTGCGGGAAATACGCCGGACCGCCGACTGAATCTCGGCCGCCGAACGGGAACCAAGACCGCAGCGCCGGCGTTTCACGTAATGAGCGCCTGCCGAACGCGGCCGATCACGTGCCGGGCGGGCTGACTGGACGAAGGAGGGCAGAAATGCCGCCATTGGTGCGCGAGGTCATCGGCGACGTGCTGCGCGAGGCCCGGATGACGCAGGGCCGCACGCTGCGCGAGGTGTCCGATTCGGCGCGGGTGAGCCTCGGGTATCTGTCCGAGGTGGAGCGCGGCCGCAAGGAGCCGTCCAGCGAGCTGCTCAACGCGATCTGCGAGGCGCTGCAGGTGCCGCTCTCGTCGGTGCTCACCGACGCCGGCGAGCGGATGGCAGGCGTCGAACGCGCTCACGAACACGCCGTGCCCGCTGACGGGCTGCGCGGCCCCAGCATCGACGTCGACACCAAGGTCGTCATCCCGCCGGTCGCCTCCCTGGCGATCGCCTGAGCGCGAGGATCCGGCGTTAGGGGTGGGGCGACGGGCGTCGACCCACTAAATTGAGCGACAAGCGACGGCCCATCCAGGGGCCGTCCGGCCCACAAGAAGCGAAGGCGGAGCTCACTCATGGCCAATCCGTTCGTCAAAGCGTGGAAGTACCTCATGGCGCTGTTCAACGCGAAGATCGACGAGCACGCCGACCCCAAAGTGCAGATTCAGCAGGCCATCGAGGAAGCGCAACGCACGCATCAGGCGCTGACTCAGCAGGCGGCCCAGGTGATCGGCAACCAGCGCCAGCTGGAAATGCGGCTCAACCGGCAGCTCGCGGACATCGAAAAGCTTCAGGTCAACGTGCGTCAGGCCCTCACGCTGGCCGACCAGGCCACCGCCTCAGGTGACGCCGCCAAGGCCGCCGAGTACAACAACGCCGCCGAGGCGTTCGCGGCCCAGTTGGTGACCGCCGAGCAGAGCGTCGAGGACCTCAAGACGCTGCACGATCAGGCGCTGAGCGCGGCTGCCCAGGCCAAGAAGGCGGTCGAGCAGAACGCGATGGTGCTGCAGCAGAAGATCGCCGAGCGCACGAAGCTGCTCAGCCAGCTCGAGCAGGCCAAGATGCAGGAGCAGGTGAGCGCCTCGCTGCGGTCGATGAGCGAGATCGCCGCGCCCGGCAACGTGCCCAGCCTCGACGAGGTGCGCGACAAGATCGAGCGCCGCTACGCCAACGCGGTCGGCGCGGCGGAGCTCGCGCAGGGTTCGGTGCAGGGCCGGATGCTCGAGGTCGAGCAGGCCGGGGTGCAGATGGCCGGCCACTCCCGGCTCGAGCAGATCCGCGCCTCGATGCGCGGCGAAGCGCTGCCGACCGGTGGCACGCCCGCCGCCGGGGCGACCCCGGCGACCCCCGCTCCCGCCGAGACCACCGGGGGCGCGGTCACCGAGAAACCCTTTGGCCAGTAACGCGGTGTCGTGTCGGTGAGCGGGACGCAGCGCGGGCTCTGGCGCTCGCTGCTGGGGCGCGGGTTGGCCACCGCCGCCGACCTGTCCGACCTGGTGGCCCAGAAGATCAGCGCCGCAACGGATCCGCGTGCGCGGCTGCTGCGGCGGCAGCGCCGCGCGCTGCGGTGGGGCCTGATATTCGCCGCCGGTTGCGTGTTCTGGGCGGCGGTGACGATACTGCTGGCGGCGTGGGGTTGGTTTGCGCTCCTGCTGGAGATCACCGGCGCCGTCGCGGTCGTGATGGCGATCCCCGCGACGCTGTTGCTGCTGCGCTACCGGTGGCTGCGCGCCGAGCCGTTGCCCACGCCACGCCCGACGAACGTGCGCCGGCTGCCGCCGCCCGGCTCGGCGGCGCGGCCCGCGATGTACGCGCTGGGCGCCTCCGAACGCGGGTTCCTGTCGCTGTTGAACGTGATCGAACGGGGCTCGATGCTGCCGATCGCGGAAATCCGCGACCTGACCGCGGCGGCCAACAAGAGCTCGGCGGCCATGGCGGCCACCGCCGCGGAGGTGGTGTCGATGGAGCGGGCGGCCCAGTCCAGCGAATCATCGCGGTCCTACCTGGTGCCCACCATCAACGCGTTCACCGCGCAGCTGAGCGCCGGCGTCCGCCAGTACAACGAGATGGTCACCGCCGCAGCGCAATTGGTGTCCTCGGCCAACGGCGATCAGTTCGCCGCGTCGCAGCGCTACCGCGCCGAGCTGACCGGAGCCACCGACCGCCTGGTCGGCTGGGCGCAGGCGTTCGACGAACTCGGCGGCTTGCGCGGCGCCAGCTAGCCTAGAACGTCGCTTTGAGCGACGGCAGCACCACCGCCGCCAGGCCGCGAACGGTGGCCTTCAACATGTCGAAGAAGTCGAAGTAGTCGCGCCACAACGTGATTCGCCCGTCCTGAACTTCGAACACGCCGCAAACCCAGAACTGCAGCCGGACCGGGCCGAAGATCAGGGCGTCGGTGCGCTCGGTGAGCACCGCCCCGCCGTCGGCGGCGATGCGGTGGATCTTCACCTCGAAGGCGGCCCGGCCGTCCATCTGGCGAAACAGCTTCATCGCTCTGGCGCGGCCGTGAATGGTCGGCAACCCCACGTTCTCGTAGACGAGGTTGTCGGCCAGTGCCGCATCGGCGGTGTCGTAATCCGCGTCCTGCAGGGCGTTCAGGAAACCCTCGACCGTGCGGGTGTTCGCGACGCCTGTCCCAGTCAGCTCGGTCATGAGTGCCAGCGTAGGCGAGCGTCGCGGCCGCGCGCTGTGGCAGGGTAAGGCCGATGCGCGTCGCCGTGGTCGCCGGGCCGGATCCCGGGCACTCGTTTCCGGCGATTGCGCTGTGCCAACGCTTCGCCGAAGCCGGCGACGAGCCCACGCTTTTCACCGGCGCCGAGTGGGTCGACACCGCCCGCGCCGCCGGCATCGGTGCCACCCAGCTGGACGGTCTGGTCGCCACCGACGACGACGTCGACGCCGGGGCCCGGATCCACCGGCGGGCCGCGCGGATGGCCGTCCTCAACGTGCCGGCGCTGCGCGAGCTGGCGCCCGACCTGGTGGTGTCCGACGTCATCACCGCCGGCGGCGGGATGGCCGCCGAGCTCTTGGGCATCCCGTGGATCGAGCTGAACCCGCACCCGCTGTACCTGCCCTCCAAGGGATTGCCGCCGATCGGCAGCGGACTGGCGCCGGGCACCGGCATCCGCGGCCGGCTGCGCGACGCGACCATGCGCGCGCTCACCGCGCGGTCGTGGCGCGCGGGCCTGCGCCAGCGCGCGGCCGTGCGGGTCGAAATCGGATTGCCGGCCCGCGACCCGGGGCCGCTGCGACGGCTGATCGCCACCCTGCCCGCCCTCGAGGTGCCGCGGCCGGACTGGCCGGCCGAGGCCGTGTTGGTGGGCCCGCTGCACTTCGAACCGACCGATCGCGTGCTGGACATCCCTGCGGGCTCGGGACCCGTCGTGGTGGTGGCGCCGTCGACCGCGTTGACCGGCACCGAGGGGCTGGCCGAGGTCGCGCTGGCGCAGCTGCGGCCGGGGGAGACGCTGCCGGCCGGGTCCCGGCTGGTGGTTTCCCGGCTGGGCGGGGCGGAGCTGCGGGTGCCGCCGTGGGCGGTGGTCGGGCTGGGCAGCCAGGCCGAGCTGTTGACCCACGCCGACCTGGTGATCTGCGGCGGCGGGCACGGGATGGTGGCCAAGACGTTGCTGGCGGGGGTGCCGCTGGTGGCGGTGCCCGGCGGTGGTGATCAGTGGGAGATGGCCAACCGGGTGGTCCGCCAGGGCAGCGGACGGCTGATCCGGCCGTTCACAGCCGAGGCGTTGGTGGCCGCGGTGAACGAGGTGCTGTCGTCGCCCCGTTATCGGGCCGCCGCCCAGGCGGCGGCCGCTAGCATCGCCGGCGTGGCCGATCCGGTGCGGGTGTGCCACGAGGCGTTGGCGATGGCGGGATGACAGGGGGAGGGCAACGGCAATGAGGACGATCGCCGCCGGCGGCCTGCTGCTCGCCCTGATGTTCGGCGCGGGCGTCGCGCACGCCGATGCCGGCGACGAGCAGCAGGCGTGCCAGCTGATGGACGACCCGGCGGCCGCCGAGCAGGGTTTGGCTCCGGTCGAATACGCCTTCATGCAGTTGCGCTCGCGGATGTCGGCGCAGCGCGCGCGGACCATCATGTCCGAGGCCGTCCAGGACTACTGCCCCAACCACCTGGTCGACCTGCCGGCGAGCTGGCGGTGACGCGCGCGGTGTCCGATCGCCGTCCGGTGGGTATCTTGCTGGCGTGCGGCTAACGGAATTCAACGAGCGGGTCGTCCTGCGATTCGGCGCGGCGTACGGCTCTTCGGTGCTGGCGGATCATGTGCTGACCGTGTTCGACGGCCGCACCGCCGCCCAGGCGATCGAGGACGGGGTCGAACCCCGTGACGTGTGGCGGGCCCTGTGCGTCGACTTCGACGTGCCGCGCGAACAGTGGTGAGTTCGCGGCTTATTCGTAGGGCGGGTATTCGTGCTGCCGCAGTAGCTTCGCCAGGTGCACGGCGTTGCGGGCCGCCGTTTCGGTCGTGGCGGCCACCGCCTCCGGAACGTCGTCCAGGTCGTTGAAGTTGGTCCCCTGCATCGCCTCGCCGTTCCAGTAGGTGCAGCCCTGCGCGGGTATCGAGAACCCGATGTCGTTGAGCGCCTGAAACAGGTCGGCGACGATCTTGTGGGCGCCGTCCTCGTTTCCCACGACCGCCGCCAGGGCCACTTTGCCCACCATCCGGGGCCGTCCGGCGTCGTCCTTGTCGGAGATCGCCGCGTCGAGGCGCTCCAGGACGCGCTGCGCGACGCTTGACATGTGGCCGACCCAGGTGGGCGTCGACAGCACGACGATGTCGGCCGCCGTGATCTTCTCCAGCAGCGCCGGCCACTCGTCGCCCGGGCCCATGTCGGCTTCCACGCCGGGCAGCAGCGCCAGGTCCACGCAGCGCACCTTCTCGCCGTCCACGCCCGCGCGGCGCAGTTGGGCGAGCACCTGATCGGCGATCAGCTCGCTGCTCGACGGCTCCGGGCTCTTCTTCAACGAGCAGGTCAGGGCGAGGGCGCGCAGGGAATCTGTGGACATGACGACCGATTACCCCTGCGCGACAAGGGCAAACGACGGCTAGCCCGGTGACGTTTCGAACACGCAATCACCGCAGACCGCTCGCCCGGGCAGGCGGTAGAAGAGGCAGCAACTGCGGCGTTTGAAGCCCAGGTCCGCGCCGGTGACGACGCCCGACCCGGCCAGCACGCCCATGCCCAACAGCGCCCGGGTCGTCTCGGCGATCCGCGGGCCGAGGTCGGGCCGCGCCGCCAGCAGCGCCCGGGCGGCCCCGGTGAGCGCGGACGCGATGTTGCCCGCGAGCAGGGCGGGCGCCAGCCCCACCCGCAGGCCGGCGGCGAGCGGTTGCAGGTGGTCGCGCACGACCACCCGGTACAGCGCGTCGGGGGAGGCGGCCGGGATCCCCACGGGCGCGGGCAAGCGCAGCGGCGCCCCGTCGTCGGCGCGTTGCAGGGCGCCCAGGTCCGGGACGACACCGTGGCCGACAGCGCAGGCCAGCACGGGTGACCACAGCCGGCTGGCGTGGCCGAGATGAACCAGCGAGGCGGCGACCCGCAGGTCCGTCGTGTGATAGCGCCAGGCGGTGGCGTCGACCAGGTCGGTGAAGCCGTCGGCGTAGGACTGCCCGACCGGGTGCCATCCGGCCGCCGCGCCACCCACGGTCAACGCGAAAAACCCTCCGTAGGAAGCGATTTCGGCCAACTCGGCGGAGATGTCCATGTGTGCGCCTCGTGAGGGGGGATCCGCCCCGGTTGTCGTGAGCAAGCGCCCGACGGTGGGGGCTCCCGGGTGCGGCGTCCCGGATGTGCACCGTCGGCCCTATCGGGGGCAGATGTTGCCACACGCGATTACCGGGGTTCGGCGTGTCCGCTTGAATCGAACAAGTGTTCGTCTACTGTGGGAAACGTTCGGTGAGTCAACTTGTCGGTGGCCTTCTCTACTGTCACGGCCAACCGACCGACACCGGTCACCGAACACAACGAACCATAGGAGAGGCACCATGGCGCAAGCCCCCGACCGCGAGAAGGCTCTCGACCTGGCGATGGCCTGTCTCTTATACA
>NZ_LATC01000134.1:0-10213 GCF_001414075.1 Mycobacterium sp. UM_11
ATGTGTATAAGAGACAGGTGTAGCCGGCGCCGCCGAAGAGCTGCACCGCGTCGGTGGTCACTTCCATGGCCACGTCGGAGGCCCAGCACTTGGACGCCGCGGAGATGAACCCGAGGTTGGATTCGCCGCGCTCGGCGCGGGCGGCCGCGTGGTACACCATCAGCCGGGCGGACTCGAGCTTCATGGCCATGTCGGCCAGCATGAACTGGACGCCCTGGTTGTCGCTGACCGGGCTGCCGAATTGCTTGCGGTCCTTGGTGTATGCGATGGCGGCGTCCAACGCACCCTGGGCGATGCCGACCGCCTGGGCGCCGATGGTCGGCCGGGTGTGGTCCAGCGTCGCCAGCGCGGTCTTGAAGCCGGTGCCCGGCTCGCCGATGATCCGGTCCCCCGGGATGCGGCAGTTCTCGAAGTACAGCTCGGTGGTGGGCGAACCCTTGATGCCGAGCTTGCGCTCCTTCGGGCCGACGGTGAACCCCTCGTCGTCGGCATGCACCATGAACGACGAGATGCCGTTGGCGCCCTTGTCCGGGTCGGTCACCGCCATGACCGTGTACCAGCTCGACTTGCCGCCGTTGGTGATCCAGCACTTGGCGCCGTTGAGGATCCAGTCGTCGCCGTCGGCCTTGGCCCGGGTCCGCATCGAGGCCGCGTCGCTGCCGGCCTCCCGCTCGCTCAGCGCGTAGGACGCCATCGCGGTGCCGTCGGCGATCGACGGCAACACCTGCTTCTTCAGCTCGTCGGAGCCGCGCAGGATCAGCCCCATGGTGCCCAGCTTGTTCACCGCGGGAATCAACGACGCCGACGCGTCGACGCGCGCGACCTCCTCGATCACGATGCACGCCGCCACCGAATCGGCGCCCTGGCCGCCGTACTCCTCCGGGACGTGCACAGCGTTGAAGCCCGACGCGTTCAGCGCCTCCAGCGCCTCGTCCGGGAAGCGCGAGTTCTCGTCCACATCGGCGGCGTGCGGGGCGATCTCCTTTTCCGCCAGCGCGCGGATCGCGGCCCGCAACTCGTTGTGCTCCTCGGGCAACTGGAACAGATCAAACGTGGGGTCTCCGGCCCAACCAGCCATCCTGGCCTCCTCTTTGCTACTAGCCGGTAACTTTACCCTGGCGCTGCTGCAGCGCCTCATCCTTGGCCCGCACGGCCTCGGCCAGCTGCTCTTGGAAGTCGGCGATCCGCGCCCGCAGCGCGGGGTCCGACGAGCCGAGGATGCGCACGGCGAGCAGGCCCGCGTTGCGGGCGCCGCCGATCGAGACCGTGGCCACCGGGACGCCCGCCGGCATCTGCACGATCGACAGCAACGAGTCCAGGCCGTCGAGCCGGCCCAGCGGCACCGGCACGCCGATCACCGGCAGCGGGGTCGCCGACGCGACCATCCCGGGCAGGTGGGCGGCGCCGCCGGCGCCGGCGATGATCACCTCGAGGCCGCGGCCGGCCGCGGTGCGCGCGTAGTCGAACATCACCTGCGGGGTGCGGTGCGCCGAGACCACCCGGACCTCGGTCGGGATGTCGAACTCCGCCAGCGCCTCGGCGGCGTCGGCCATCACCGACCAGTCGCTGTCGCTGCCCATGATCACGCCGACCCTGGGGGTGCTAGTCATGCGGATCCCATCCGTCCGTCCAAATCCCGTGTGACAACCAGTGTGCCGCGAGCTCGGCACGCTCCCGCAACGCGGGCAACTCCGCCACGTCGGTGCCGAGGAAATTGATGTGCCCGACCTTGCGGCCGGGCCGTTCCTCCTTGCCGTACAGGTGGACCCGGGCGTCGGGCATCCGCGCGAAGAGGTGGTGCAACCGCTCGTCGACGCTCATCGCCGGGGCGTCCCGCGCGCCCAGCACGTTGGCCATCACGGTCACCGGCGCCAGCGCGTCGGTGTCGCCGAGCGGATAGTCCAGCACCGCGCGCACGTGCTGCTCGAACTGGCTGGTGCGCGACCCGTCCATGGTCCAGTGGCCGGAGTTGTGCGGCCGCATCGCCAGTTCGTTGACCAGCAACTCGCCGTCGACCGTCTCGAACAACTCGACCGCGAGCACCCCGACGACGCCGAGCTCGGCGGCCAGCCGCAGCGCCAGCTGCTGGGCCTCGGCGGCCCGCGCGGGCGCCAGCTCCGGCGCGGGCGCGATCACCTGCACGCAGATCCCGTCCCGCTGCACGGTCTCGACAACCGGCCACGCCGCGCCCTGGCCGAACGGCGACCGGGCCACCAGCGCCGACAGCTCGCGGCGCAGGTTCACCTGCTCCTCGGCCATCACCGGCACCCCGTCCCCCAGGAAACTGGCCGCGATCTCGCGGGCGTGCGACGGGTCGCGGGCCATCCGCACCCCGCGGCCGTCGTAACCGCCACGGACCGCTTTCACCACCACGGGGCCGGCGATGCGCCGCGCGAAGGCGTCCAGTTCGTCGACGCTACGGATCTCGGCGTAGCGGGGCACCGCGGCGCCGAGGGCCTCCATCCGTCGCCGCATGACCAGCTTGTCCTGGGCGTGCACCAGCGCCTGCGGCGGCGGCGCCACGTTGACGCCCTCGGCGACCAGCTTGTCCAGGAGTTCGGTCGGCACGTGCTCGTGGTCGAACGTCAGCACGGTGGCCCCCGCCGCGACCCGGCGCAGGTCCTCGAGGTCGGCGTGCGAGCCGATCACCACGTCGGGCGTGACCTGCGCGGCCGACTCGTCGGGCGCGGTGGCCAGCACCCGAAGCGTCTGCCCCAACGCGATCGCGGCCTGGTGGGTCATCCGGGCAAGCTGGCCGCCGCCGACCATGGCGACCAACGGCGCTGCTGCGGGGGCGCCCCCCGCCGGGGGTGTACTCGGCACGGCGTTCATGGTGTCACGGCGCGCGCGGTGTGTTGACCGGCGGTGACACCGAATCGTTATGTACGATTTTGCGTCGATTTTGTGTCCGTCCGTACACTGACCACTTGTGCCCTTCGCCGAAGCCGCAATCGAGCGTATGCCCGGGTTTATTCAGCCCTATTTGCTGCGCCACCACGAACTGATCAAATTCGCCATCGTCGGCGGCACCACGTTCGTGATCGACTCGGCGATTTTCTACACGCTGAAGCTGACAATTCTGGACTACAAGCCGGTCACCGCGAAGGTCATCGCCGGCATCGTCGCGGTCATCGCGTCCTACGTGTTGAACCGGGAGTGGAGCTTCCGCGATCGCGGCGGCCGCGAACGCCACCACGAGGCGCTGCTGTTCTTCGCGTTCAGCGGGGTGGGGGTGCTGCTGTCGATGGCGCCGCTGTGGTTCTCCAGCTACGTTCTGCAGCTGCGCGAGCCGACGGTGTCGCTGACCGTGGAGAACATCGCCGACTTCATCTCCGCCTACATCATCGGCAACCTGCTGCAGATGGCGTTCCGCTTCTGGGCGTTCCGGCGCTGGGTGTTCCCCGACGAGTTCGCGCGCAACCCCGACAAGGCCCTGGAATCCGCCCTCACCGCCGGCGGCATCGCCGAGATGCTCGAGGACGAGATCGAGGGCGGCAACGTCACGCTGCTGCGCGCCTGGCGCAACCGGGCCGGCCGGTCGGCTCAGCTGGGCGACTCGTCCGAACCGAGGGTGTCGAAGACTTCGTGATACAGCAGCGCGTGCACCTCGCGCAGCCGCGGAATGTCGTAGAACTCCAACGGATCCTGTGACGCCGATTCGATAATCAGCGTCCCGGTGCGAAACATCCGTTCGGTGATCCGGTCGCGGAATTCCACGCTGTTGATCCGCGCCAGCGGAATATCGATCCCGGTGCGGGTCAGCACGCCGTGCCGAAACATCACCCGCCGGTTGGTCACCACGAAATGGGTGGTCAGCCAGGTCAAGAACGGCCACAGCGTCAGCCAGCCGACGATCACCAGCCAGATGCCCCAGATCACCCCGTAGATGATGTTTTTGGCCAGCTGCCCCCAATGCGTCGAGTTGAGGTACCCGGACCCGAACGACGCGAGCGCGGTGACCAGCAGCAGGACCACGACCGGCCAGATCAAGCGCTTCCAGTGCGGGTGGCGGTGGACGATCACCTGTTCGCCGGCGGCCAGGACGTTATCCGGGTAGCTCACCCGCCCGAAGCTACCGCAAATGCACCACGTCACCGGCCGAAACGACGACGGTTTGGCCGCCGGCCTCGATGCATAGCCTGCCCTGGTCGTCGACCGCGGTCGCGGCGCCGACGATTTCCTTGCCGCCCGGCAGGTGCGCCCGCACCCGGGTGCCGACGGTCAGGCTGCGCGCCCGATAGTCGGCGGCCAGCGCCCAGTCGGCCCCGCGTGCGGCGCGCCAGGCCACGATCCGCCGGCCCAGCTCGGACAGCAACCCGGACACCAGCCGGGTCCGGTCGGGCGCCGGCACGCCCAGGTCGAGCAGCGAGGTGGCCCCATCGATGCCGGCTGGAGCCTCAAACACGTTGAGCCCCAAGCCGATAACCACTACCGGCCGCGCCACCTCGGCCAGGATGCCCGCGAGCTTGCCCGGCGGGTCACCCGCCAGCACGTCGTTGGGCCACTTGAGCCCCACCGGGACGCCGGCGAGCAGCGGGGCCACCGCGTCGACCACGGCCACCCCGGTGGCCAGCGGCAGCCAGCCCCAGCCGGCCGTCGGCACGTCGACGATGCTGACGCCGACCGACATCGTGATCTGCGCCCGCGGGGCGGCCGACCAGCCGCGGCCGTGCCGCCCGCGCCCGGCGGTCTGGTGCTCGGCGATCAGCACGGCCCCGGCCACGTCGGTGCCCGACGCCGCTTGCGCCAGCAGGTCGGCGTTGGTGGAGCCGGTGTGTTCGACGACGTCGAGCCGGCGCCAGCCGAGTCCGGTGCCGATCAGCTCGGCGCGCAGCGCGGCCGCGTCGAGTGGCGCCGGGGGCTCGTCGGTGTCCATCAGGCCCAGCCTAAACAGCGCCCCCGGGGCTGCCGATAACATCGGATGCCATGACAAGCGTTACCGACCACACAGCGGAGCCGGCCGCCGAACACACCATCGACATCCACACCACGGCGGGCAAGCTCGCCGAGCTGCACAAGCGCCGGGAAGAGTCGCTGCACCCGGTGGGTGAAGAGGCCGTCGACAAGGTTCACGCCAAGGGCAAGCTGACCGCCCGCGAGCGCATCTACGCCCTGCTGGACGAGGACTCGTTCGTCGAGCTCGACGCGCTGGCGCGGCACCGCAGCAAGAACTTCGGCCTGGAGAACAACCGCCCGCTCGGCGACGGCGTGGTCACCGGTTACGGCACCATCGACGGCCGCGAGGTGTGCATCTTCAGCCAGGACGCCACCGTGTTCGGCGGCAGCCTCGGCGAGGTGTACGGCGAGAAGATCGTCAAGGTCCAGGAGTTGGCGATCAAGACCGGCCGCCCGCTGATCGGCATCAACGACGGCGCCGGCGCGCGGATTCAGGAGGGCGTCGTCTCGCTCGGCCTGTACAGCAAGATCTTCCGCAACAACATCCTGGCATCCGGTGTGATCCCGCAGATCTCGCTGATCATGGGCGCGGCCGCCGGCGGGCACGTCTACTCCCCCGCCCTGACCGACTTCGTGGTGATGGTCGACCAGACCAGCCAGATGTTCATCACCGGGCCCGACGTCATCAAGACCGTCACGGGCGAGGACGTCACGATGGAGGAGCTCGGTGGCGCCCACACCCACATGGCCAAGTCCGGCACGCTGCACTACGTCGCCTCCGGCGAGCAGGACGCCTTCGACTGGGTGCGCGACCTGCTGAGCTACCTGCCGCCCAACAACGCGACCGACCCGCCGCGCTACGCCGAGCCCGTCCCCGAGGGCGCCATCGAGGACAACCTCACCGACGAGGACCTCGAGCTGGACACGCTGATCCCGGACTCGGCCAACCAGCCGTACGACATGCACGAGGTGATCACCCGCATCCTCGACGACGACGAGTTCCTCGAGATCCAGAACGGCTACGCCACCAACATCGTCGTCGGGTTCGGCCGCATCGAGGGCCGCCCGGTCGGCATCGTGGCCAACCAGCCCACCCAGTTCGCGGGCTGCCTGGACATCAACGCCTCGGAGAAGGCGGCGCGGTTCGTGCGGACCTGCGACTGCTTCAACATCCCGATCATCATGCTGGTGGACGTGCCGGGCTTCCTGCCGGGCACGGGTCAGGAATACAACGGCATCATCCGGCGCGGCGCCAAGCTGCTGTTCGCCTACGGCGAGGCCACCGTTCCGAAGATCACCGTCATCACCCGCAAGGCCTACGGCGGCGCGTACTGCGTCATGGGCTCCAAGGACATGGGCTGCGACGTCAACATCGCCTGGCCGACGGCCCAGATCGCGGTGATGGGCGCGTCGGGCGCCGTCGGCTTCGTCTACCGCAAGCAGCTGGCCGAGGCGGCCAAGGAGGGCAAGGACGTCGACGAGCTGCGGTTGCAGCTGCAGCAGGAGTACGAGGACACGCTGGTGAACCCGTACGTCGCCGCCGAGCGCGGGTACGTCGACGCGGTGATCCCGCCGTCGCACACCCGCGGCTACATCGGCACGGCGCTGCGCCTGCTGGAACGCAAGATCAGCCACCTGCCGCCGAAGAAGCACGGGAACATCCCACTGTGAGCGACGAAAACGATTCCCAGACAACAGAAACCGCGCACGAGCCGCACATCCACGTGCTCAAGGGTCACCCCACCGACGAGGAGCTGGCCGCCCTGGTCGCCGCGCTCGGCGTCGTCGGCGGGGGCGTGCCCGAACCCCGCGAGCCCGAGCCCACCCGCTGGGGGCTGCCGGTGGACCGGCTGCGTTTCCCGATGTCCAACTACCAGCGGCTCACCATGCAGCAGATGACGCACATGAGGCATTGACCCGCCTGGTCCTGGGCTCGGCGTCGTCGGGTCGCCTGAAGGTGCTGCGCCAGGCCGGCGTCGATCCGCTGGTCGTGGTTTCCGGCGTGGACGAGGACGCCATCGTCGCCGGGCGGGGGCCCGACGCCGCGCCGGCCGAGGTGGTGTGCGCGCTGGCGACGGCCAAAGCCGAGCGCGTGGCGGGCGAGCTGGACGCCGCGGTAGCCGCGGATTGCGTTGTCCTGGGCTGTGATTCGATGCTTTACCTCGACGGCGAGCTGTGCGGCAAGCCCGGGTCCCCCGACGCCGCGGCGGCCCAGTGGCGCCGCATGGGTGGCCGGTCCGGCCGGCTGCACACCGGGCACTGCCTGCTGCGGCTCAGCGGTGCCGCGATCACCCACCGTGAAGCGCAATCCGCTTGCACCACAGTGCATTTCGCCACGCCCACGGACGCGGACCTGCGGGCGTACGTCGCCGCCGGTGAGCCGCTGCACGTGGCCGGCGGGTTCACCCTGGACGGGCTGGGCGGCTGGTTCGTCGACGGCATCGACGGTGACCCGTCCAACGTGATCGGCGTGAGCCTGCCGCTGCTGCGCGCGCTGCTGGAGCGGGTGGGCCTGTCGGTGGCCGGCGTGTGGGCGGCCAACCGCGCCTCCGCCGTCGGCGAGACGTAAACCACGGCGACCCGCGACGGCGTGTCGCCGCCCTCGTTTCAGTGTCGCGGCGGCTGACGGCGGCGGTGCGACCCGATGCGCTGGCGGTAGGCTCGACAGCGTGGCCTTACCTCCCGATCCAAGCCCGACGCTGTCCGATTACGCCCACCCCGAACGGCTGGTCACCGCCGACTGGGTCTCCGCCAACCTGGGCACCCCCGGCCTGGTGATCGTCGAATCCGACGAGGACGTCCTGCTCTACGACGTCGGCCACATCCCCGGCGCGGTCAAGATCGACTGGCACACCGACCTCAACGACCCGAGGGTCCGCGACTACATCAACGGCGAGCAGTTCGCCGAATTGATGGACCGCAAGGGCATCTCGCGCGACGACACCGTGGTGATCTACGGCGACAAGAGCAACTGGTGGGCCGCCTACGCGCTGTGGGTCTTCACGCTGTTCGGCCACCCGGACGTGCGCCTGCTCAACGGCGGGCGCGACCTGTGGCTGGCCGAGCGCCGGGAGACCACCCTGGACGTGCCGACCAAGACCTCCACCGGCTACCCCGTCGTCGCGCGCAACGACGAGCCCATCCGGGCGTTCAAGGACGACGTGCTCGCCATCCTGGGCAGCCAGCCGCTGATCGACGTGCGTTCACCGGACGAGTACACCGGCAAGCGCACCCACATGCCCGAGTACCCCGAGGAAGGCGTGCTGCGCGGCGGCCACATCCCCACCGCCCGGTCCATCCCGTGGGCCAAGGCGGTCGACGAGAGCGGCCGCTTCCGCAGCCGCGCGGAGCTCGAGGAGCTCTACGACTTCATCGACCCCGACGACAAGACGGTCGTCTACTGCCGCATCGGCGAGCGGTCCAGCCACACCTGGTTCGTGCTCACCTACCTGCTGGGCAAGCCAGGGGTGCGCAATTACGACGGATCGTGGACCGAGTGGGGCAACACCGTGCGCACGCCGATCGTCGGGGGTGAAGAGCCGGGGACAGTTCCGGTCCGATGAGCCTGCCCGCCCCGCTGGCCGAGGTCGTGTCCGACTTCGCCGAAGTGCAAGGCCAGGACAAGCTGGCGCTGCTGCTGGAATTCGCCAACGAACTCCCGCCCCTGCCACCCGAATTGGAGGAGCGGGCCATGGAGCCCGTGCCCGAGTGCCAGACGCCGCTGTTCCTCCACGTCGACGCCAGCGACCCGGACCGGGTGCGGCTGCACTTCAGCGCGCCCGCCGAGGCGCCGACCACCCGGGGGTTCGCCTCGATCCTGGCGGCCGGTCTCGACGAGCAACCCGCGGCCGACATTTTGGCGGTGCCCGAGGATTTCTACACCGACCTGGGGTTGGCCGCGCTGATCAGCCCGCTGCGGTTGCGCGGGATGTCGGCGATGCTCGCGCGCATCAAGCGGCGGCTGCGCGAATCGGGCCAGAATTCCGGCACCGCCTCATCGGCCTGACGGCGCGGCGCTTAGACTTCCCAGTCAGTGTAAGAAACTCTCTTAAAGAAGCCCACGGCGGAAACACGTCCGCTTGAGATATGCCAAACAGGAGGCGCAGTGGCTAGTCACGCCAGCTCGAGGATCTCCAAAGTGCTTGTCGCCAACCGCGGCGAGATCGCTGTCCGGGTGATCCGCGCGGCCCGCGATGCGGGTCTGGCCAGCGTGGCGGTGTACGCCGAACCCGACGCCGACGCGCCGCACGTGCGGCTGGCCGACGAGGCGTTCGCCCTGGGTGGCCAGACCTCCGCGGAGTCGTACCTGGACTTCGGCAAGCTGCTCGACGCGGCGGCCAAGTCGGGAGCCAACGCGGTGCACCCCGGCTACGGGTTCCTCTCGGAGAACGCCGATTTCGCGCAGGCGGTCATCGACGCCGGCCTGATCTGGATCGGCCCCAGCCCGCAGTCCATCCGCGACCTCGGCGACAAGGTGACCGCCCGCCACATCGCCGCGCGCGCCCAGGCGCCCCTGGTGCCCGGCACCCCCGACCCCGTCAAGGACGCCGACGAGGTGGTCGCCTTCGCCGAGGAGTACGGCGTCCCGATCGCCATCAAGGCGGCGTTCGGCGGCGGCGGCCGCGGCATGAAGGTGGCCCGCACCATCGAGGAGATTCCCCACCTGTACGAGTCGGCGGTCCGCGAGGCCGTCGCCGCCTTCGGCCGCGGCGAGTGCTTCGTCGAGCGCTACCTGGACAAGCCGCGCCACGTCGAGGCGCAGGTGATCGCCGACCAGCACGGCAACGTCATCGTGGCCGGCACCCGCGACTGCTCCCTGCAGCGCCGGTTCCAGAAGCTGGTGGAGGAGGCGCCCGCGCCGTTCCTGACCGACGCCCAGCGCAAAGAGATCCACGAGTCGGCCAAGCGCATCTGCAAGGAGGCGCACTACTACGGCGCCGGGACGGTGGAGTACCTGGTCGGCCAGGACGGCCTGATCTCGTTCCTGGAGGTCAACACCCGCCTGCAGGTCGAGCACCCGGTCACCGAGGAGACCGCCGGCATCGACCTGGTGTTGCAGCAGTTCAAGATCGCCAACGGCGAAAAGCTGGACCTCACCGAGGATCCCACGCCGCGCGGCCACGCCATCGAGTTCCGGATCAACGGCGAGGACGCCGGCCGCGGCTTCCTGCCGGCGCCCGGCCCGGTGACCAAGTACGAGACGCCCAGCGGGCCGGGGGTCCGGCTGGATTCCGGTGTCGAGGCCGGTTCGGTGATCGGCGGCCAGTTCGACTCGATGCTGGCCAAGCTGATCGTGTACCTGTCTCTTATACACATC
>NZ_LATC01000135.1:0-9999 GCF_001414075.1 Mycobacterium sp. UM_11
GACACCACCAGCAGCGGCATGATCTGTTCGCTGGAGCGCGCCAGCGCCGACAGCAGCAGGCCCAGCATCGCCGCCGCCACGCACGTCGCCGCGACGGCGACGAACAGCTCGAGCGTGGCGTTGCCCAGCAGCACGGCCGGCCGCTTCGGGGTGCCCTTGCCCGCCACCACGATCGCCGTCGCGATGGCCGCCTGGACGACGGCGAACACACAGAACACCGCGACCTTGGCCAGCAGGTACGCCGTGGTCGACAGCCCGACCGCCTGCTCCCGCTTAAAGATCAGGCGCTCGCCGATGAGGTCGCGGATGGTCAGCGCTGTGCCCATGAACGCCGCGGCCATGGTGAGCAGCGTCAAAATCGTCCCGGCCTCGCCGGCCGATTCGCTGGTCGGATCGGCGTAGCCGAAACCGGTGTGGCCGGGCACGGTCAGCGACAGCGCGCCCATCACGAACGGCAGCAGCGTCAGGAACACGAAGTAGGCGCGGTCGGAGACCACCAGCCGAACCTGGCGGCGGGCGATGGTGGAGAACTGGCGCCGCATGCTGGTGCCCGGCGCGACATCCAGGTCGGCCGGCGCCTCGGTCTCCACCGCCGGCGGCGGCTTGTTCTGCGCCAGAAAACGGCGGTTGGCCTCGTCGGGGTCGGCGCCCACCTTCGCGAAGATCTGCGCCCAGTTGGTGGTGCCCATGACCGCCCCGATCTGGTCGGGCGGGCCCAGGAACGCCGTCTTGCCGCCGGGCGCCATCAGCAGCACCTGGTCGCAGACGTCGAGGTAGGTCAGGGAGTGGGTGACCACCAGCACCACCCGGCCGGCGTCGGCCAGCTGGCGCAGCATCGTCATCACCTGCAGGTCCAGCGCCGGGTCCAGGCCGGAGGTCGGCTCGTCGAGGATCAGCAGCGACGGCCCGGTGATCAGCTCGAGGGCCACCGAGGCGCGCTTGCGCTGGCCGCCGGAGAGCTTGTCGACGCGGGTGTCGGCGTGCTGGGTCAGCCCCAGCTCGTCGAGCACCTGGGCGACCACCTGTTCGCGGTCGGCCTTGCTGGTGTCGGGCGGCAGCCGCAGCTCGGCCGCGTAGCCCAGCGCCTGGGTGACCGTCAGCTGGCGGTGCACGACATCGTCCTGGGGGACCATCCCGATCCGGGTGCGCAGCGACGCGTACTCGGTGTGGATGTTGTGCCCCTCGAACGTGACCACCCCGGAGGTCGGGGTCGCGTACCCGGCGATCAACCGCGACAGCGTGCTCTTGCCCGCGCCCGACCCGCCGATCAGGGCGGTCAGCGTGCCCGGGCGGGCCGTCATGGAGATCCGCTCCAGCAGGCTCTTGCCGTTGATGCTGAAATCGACGCCGCGCACCTCCAGGCCTCCCGTGCGCGCCGCCGCCTCCTGGCGGCGGACCAGGATGCCGCCGGAGAACACCAGGTCGACGTTGCCGATGGTGACCACGTCGCCCTCGGACAGCACCGCGGACGCGGCCTTGACGCCGTTGACGAAGGTGCCGTTGCTGCTGTTGGCGTCCCGGATCTCGGGCCCCGCCGGCGTCGGGGTCAGGAACGCGTGGTGGCGCGAGGCCAGCACGTCGTGGATGACGATGTCGTTGTCGAGCGCCCGACCGATCCAGGCGGCGCGTCCGGGCCGGTCGGTCGCCCTGTCGGAGTCGGGGCCCAGGTTCTTCACCCGCGTGGTCGGGAACTCCGCCCGCTGGCCGCTCACGCCGATCTCGGTCGGCGGGATCGCAACGGGCGGCCCGCCCGCCTGCGGCACCGCCCGGGTGCCGGCGTCCGGGCGGACGATCGGCACGGCGGTGGTGCGCTGCGGGCCCTCCCACTGGTACGGGCGCGGCGACTGGGCCGGGGCTTGCCGCGGCGGGGCGATGACCGGGATCGCCTCGGTCGTCGGCGGCAGCATGCCGACCGACCCGGTGTGGTGGCCGACCTCGAAGGTGATCCGCGGGCCGTCGGCCCTGCCGAGGTTGACGGTCTGGCCGTCGACGATGTCGAACTGCGGCACCCGCTGGCCGCCGACGTACACGCCGTTCTGCGAATTGTTGTCCAGCGCAATCCACTTGCCGTGGTCGAAGCGCAGCAGCAGGTGCGCGCGGGCGATCAGGGGGTGCGCCACCCGCAGGTCCGCGTGCAGGTCGCTGCCGACGACCACGTCGCAGCCGGCCGCGAAGCTACCCTTCGACCGGTCGGATCGAACCGTCAGTACGGGCTCGGCAGCTTGCGTCATGTCAACGTTTCAGCCGGATGTGCCAGCGGACGTAGGCGGTGTAGCCGATCGACAGCGCCGCGAGCATGAGCATGTCGAACACGAAGATGTGCTTGGAGTGCTGCCAGATCGGGTCGTTGGTCGGGATCTGCTTGACCTTCACCAGCGACGGAAAGTCGATCGACGAGGCGCCCGCGGCGTAGCCCCACCGCGCGGGTGTCAGCCACGCGAGCTGTTCGAGGCCGAAGCGCTGATAGACGGGGATCATCCCGCTGGAGAACACCAGCTGCGACATGATCGACACCACCAGCAGCGGCATGATCTGTTCGTTGGACTGCGCCAGGGCCGACAGCAGCAGCCCCAGCATCGCCGACGCCACACAGGTGCCTGCGACGGTGACGAACAGCGAGAACGTGGAGTTGCCGAAGAACGGCGGGTGCGCGGTCGGCGCGCCCTTGCCCAGCCGCACGATGATGGTCGCGATGGCCGCCTGCAGCGTCGCGAAGACGCAGAACACCGCGATCTTGGCCAGCAGGTAGGCGGTGGTGGACAGGCCGACGGCCTGCTCCCGCCGGAAGATCGGGCGCTCGCCGATCAGGTCGCGGATGGTCAGGGCGGTGCCCATGAAGACGGCGCCGATGTTCAGCAGCACCATGATGTACTGCGGCTGGGTGGGCGCGGGGCCGAGCGGGTCGGCCGGGCCGAGGCCGGGATGCGGGCCCTTCACCGTCAGCGACAACGCCCCGATGAGGAACGGCAGGATCGCCAGGAAGATCGTGTAGCCGCGGTCGGATACCACCAGGCGCACCTGGCGGCGGGCGATCGTGGACAGCTGCCGCCACAGGTCGGTCTTCGGCGGCTCGCCCAGGTCGGCCGGGCTTTGCGGGGAAGGTGGCCGCGACGACCCCTGGTCGCGTTCCTTGAACCGGCGGTTCGCCTCGTCCGGGTCGGCTCCCACCTTGGCGAAGATGTCGGCCCAGTTGCGGGTGCCCATGGCCGCCTCGACCTGGTCGGGCGGCCCGCAGAAGGCGGTCTTGCCGCCCGGCGCGACCAGCAGGATCTGGTCGCACACGTCCAGATACGACACCGAGTGGGTCACCACCAGCACCGTGCGACCGGCGTCGGCGAGCTGGCGCAGCATCAGCATGACCTGCCGGTCCAGCGCCGGGTCCAGGCCGGACGTCGGCTCGTCGAGCAGCAGCAGCGACGGCTGGGTGAGCAGCTCGAGGGCCACCGAGGCGCGCTTGCGCTGCCCGCCCGACAGCTTGTCGACCCGGGTCTCGGCGTGCTTGGTCATGTCGAGTTCTTCGAGGACCTGCGCGACGACCTGGGCCCGCTCCGCTTTGCTGGTGTCGGGCGGCAGGCGCAGCTCGGCGGCGTAGTTCAGGGCCTGGTTGACGGTCAGCTGGCGGTGCACGACGTCGTCCTGCGGGACCATCCCGATCCGGCTGCGCATCGTCGCGTACTCGGCGTGGATGTCGTGGCCCTCGAAGGTCACCGAGCCCGACGTGGGGCTGGTGTAGCCCACGATCACCCGCGACAGCGTGGTCTTGCCCGCGCCCGAGCCGCCGATGATGGCGGTCAGCGTGCCGGGCCGCGCGGTCAGCGAGATGTGGTCGAGCAGTTGCTTGTTCTGCTCGACGGTGTAGCAGACGGAGTTCACTTCCAGGCCGCCGGTGCGCGTCGCGGCCTCGGTGCGGCGCAGCAGGGTGTCGCGGGTGAACACCAGGTCGACGTTGCCGATGGTGACCACGTCGCCCTCGGTCAACACCGCGGACCCCACCCGCACGCCGTTGACGAAGGTGCCGTTGACGCTGTGCGCGTCGCGGATCTCGGTGCCCAGCGGCGTCTGGGTCAAAAACGCGTGATGGCGGGAGGCGAGCACGTCCTGGATGACGATGTCGTTGTCGGTGGACCGGCCGATCGTGATCGCGCCGGACGGCTTCGGCATCGCGCCGGATCGCGACGGCATGAGCGCCTGGAACATCTTGGTCGCCAGGTTGGCCACCTCGGGCGGCTTCGCGGCGCTGCGCGACATCTCGGTCTGCGGCGAGCCCACCCCGGCCACCTGCGGGCGCGCCTGGAAATTGGCGGGCGGGGGAGCGGGCGGGCGTCCACCGCCGGCATACATCGGTTGGGCCGGCGGGGCGGGGCGCGGCCCCGGCGGGCCGGGGGGCGGCCGGCGCGGCGGCGGCGGCGCCCAGTTGGGCGGGCGGCCCGCCGGCCCGGGCGGGGGACCGGGTGGGGCCGCGACTGGCGGGCCCGCCGGCGAGGCGGACCACGCCGCGCCGGATGGCTGGGCCGCCATCGGGATGCCCATCGACTCGGTTTGCGGTGGGCGCCCGGCCATCCCTTGGTGCCGGCCGACCTCGAACATCAGCTGCGGCCCGTCCGGGTTCCCGATGTTGAGGCTTTGGCCGTCGTGGATCTCGACCACCGGCACCCGCCGGCCGTTGACGAAAGTGCCGTTGAGCGAACCGTTGTCGATCGCCAGCCACCGGCCCTGGTCGAACCGCAGCAGCAGGTGCGCGCGCGAAATGAGCGGGTGGGTGATGCGCATGTCGGCGCGCAGATCGCGCCCCACCACCACGTCGTGGCCGGCGGCAAAGGTGCGTTCTGACCCGTCATGACGAACCGTCAGCACGGGGGCGGCTGGTGCACTCATCGAACCAACTGTATCTCGTGAACCCAAGGCCACCCTGAGGTCCAAATGTGCGTTCGGGGGCCCGCTCTCGTCACCGCGCTAGCAGATCGGGGGCGCCCGTGACCACGCACTGGGTGCGCGTGTAGATGGTGGCCATGCACTTGTTGCAGTGCGTGCACGCGGAATGCACGCTGTGCGCCGCGCCGTCGGCCGCGATCCGATTGATCAGGTCGGGTTCGGCCAGCAGCGCCCGGCCCATCGCGACGAAGTCAAACCCCTCCGCCATCGCCAGGTCCATCGTGTCCCGGTTGGTGATGCCGCCGAGCAGGATCAGTGGCATGGTCAGCTCGGCGCGGAACAGCTTGGCGTGCCGCAACAAATAGGCCTCGCGGTAGGGGTACTCGCGCAGGAACTTCTTGCCGGTCATCCGCATGCCCCAACTCAGCGGCGGCTTGAACGCCGCGGCGAACTCCTTAAGCGGCGCGTCACCGTGGAACAGGTACATCGGGTTCACCAGTGAGCTGCCCGCGGTGAGTTCGATCGCGTCCAGCCCGCCGTCGTCCTGCAGCCACTTGGCGGTGGTCAGCGATTCCTCGGTGGAGATGCCGCCACGCACCCCGTCGGTCATGTTGAGCTTTGCGGTGACCGCGATCGGCGTGCCCTCCTTTTCCACCGCGCGGCGCACGGCCATCACAATGCCGCGTGCCACCTTCGCCCGGTTCTCAAGCGACCCGCCGAACTCGTCGTCGCGCCGGTTGATCAGCGGGGACAAGAACGAGCTCGCCAAGTAGTTGTGGCCCAAGTGGATTTCGACCGCGTCGAAGCCGGCTTCGATCGCCAGCCGGACGGCGCCCGCGTGCCCCTCGATGACGTCGTCGATGTCGTCGCGCGTCGCCTTCTTGGCGAACCGCATCCCGATCGGATTGAAGAACCGCACCGGTGCCAGCGCCCTGGCCTTGTTGGATTTGGCGTTGGCCACCGGCCCCGCGTGGCCGATCTGCGCGCTCACCGCCGCGCCCTCGGCGTGGATCGCGTCGGTGAGCTTACGGAAGCCGGGCACCGCCTCCGGGCGCATCCAGATCCCGTTGCCCTCGGTGCGGCCGCCGGGGGAGACGGCGCAATAGGCGACGGTGGTCATGCCGACGCCGCCGGCGGCGGGCAGCCGGTGGTATTCGATCAGGTCGTCGGTCACCAGGGTGTCGGGCGTGCGGGCCTCGAAGGTCGCCGACTTGATGGTGCGGTTACGCAGCGTGATCGGGCCCAGCTTGGCCGGGCTGAACACGTCCGGAGGGGTAGACATATCGGGAGCCTAACGGCAAGGCATGCCAGACTGTCAGGCGTGGGCGCAATCACACTGGACGGCAAGGCCACCCGCGACGAAATCTTCGTCGATCTCAAAGAACGAGTGGCCGCCCTGACCGCGTCGGGCCGCACGCCCGGGCTGGGGACCATCCTGGTCGGCGACGATCCGGGGTCGCAGGCCTACGTCCGGGGCAAGCACGCCGACTGCGCCAAGGTCGGCATCACCTCGATCCGCCGGGACCTGCCGGCCGACATCAGCACCGCGACGCTTCACGACACCATCGACGAGCTAAACGCCAACCCGGATTGCACCGGCTACATCGTGCAGTTGCCGTTGCCCAAGCATCTGGACGAGAACGCGGCGCTGGAGCGGGTCGACCCGAACAAGGACGCCGACGGCCTGCACCCCACGAACCTGGGCCGGCTGGTGCTCAGCGTTGCGGCGCCGCTGCCGTGCACCGCTCGCGGGATCGTGCACCTGCTGCGCCGCTACGACGTCGAGATCGCCGGCGCGCATGTGGTCATCATCGGCCGGGGTGTGACGGTGGGACGCCCGTTGGGCCTGCTGCTGACCCGCCGCTCCGAGAACGCCACGGTGACGTTGTGCCACACCGGAACTCGCGATCTGGCCACGCATACCCGGCAGGCGGACATCGTGGTGGCCGCCGTCGGGGTACCACATATGTTGACCGCCGACATGGTGCGTCCGGGTGCCGCGGTCGTCGACGTGGGGGTCAGCCGGACCGACAACGGGTTGGTCGGCGACGTGCACCCCGACGTGTGGGAGGTCGCCGGCCACGTGTCCCCGAATCCCGGCGGTGTCGGCCCGTTGACCCGGGCGTTCCTGCTGACCAACGTCGTCGAACTCGCCGAGCGGCAATGAGCGCGAGGTCGCTCGTCCGGGCCCAGTGGCCAATCCTGCTGGTGGGCTTGACTTTCGCGACCGCGCTGGCGCTGGTGGGGGCCAACTTCTGGCGCCGCGGGTCACTGTTGATCGGCATCGGTGTCGGCCTGGCGGCGGCGCTGAGATTGGTGCTGTCCGACGAGCGGTCCGGCCTTTTGGTGGTGCGTAGCAAGGGAATTGACTTCGTCACCACGGCGACGGTCGCGGCCGCGATGGTCTACATCGCGTGGACCATCGACCCGCTGGGTACCGGTTAGATACCCGGCGCCGCCGGGATCCGCCCCGGTATGCCGGGCATCTGCCCGGCCATGCCGGGATACTGGCCCGCCACGCCGGGGATTTGTCCGGCCATGCCGGGGATCTGCCCGCCCGTCATGCCGGGTACGCCGGGAACCTGCCCGGGCATTCCCGGCATCTGCGGAACCGACAGGTTGCCGTTGGCCAGGTTCGCCATCTGCTCCGGACAGTAGGTCTGTATCGCGATGGTGGTGAACATGCGCGCCATCATGGGCGACATGCCCCGGCCGGAGACGCTGGACGCGGCCGCGGCGAAGTTGCCGCCCGGCTGGGCAAGCATCGGGCAGATGGACTGGCCCACCGACATCGCGTTTCCGGGCTCGCCGAAGTCGATGCCGGCGTGGTTGAGCGCGTCGATGAAGTTGTCGTCGGGGTTGTCCGCGCCGGCCGGCGCGGCGAACGCCGACGCCGCGGTGAGCAGGCCGGCGGCGGCAGCGAGCAGACGAACGGTCAGGGGCTGGTTCCGAAACAGCCAGATCCATCGGTTCGTTCGTGCCAGTGCCTTCATGCAGCCTCCCCCGCAATCGTGGAGTGCGCAGAAAGCACTCGAATCACGTTGAGAACTCTGAGCTATCATTGTCACGTTTGCGACACGGTGGGATAAAGGTTCGCACAATAAGCGTTTTGTGAGTCGGCCGCGGCCGCGACGTCGATTATTGGGCGGTCTGCGCTCGGCACGCTTTTCGGCGGATCGAAGCCACACTGTGATCTTGACACGGGCGCCCAGACCGGGCTTTTGCGTGTGAAATGTTTAAGAATCTCCGCACATGACGACGAATCGCAGCCGTCCGCTTGACCCCTTGATGCAGGGCCGCATCTCGCGCCAGACGTTTCTGCGCGGCGCCGTCGGAATGTTGGCGACCGGGGCGGTTTTGGGCCCGGCGCGCGCCGCCGCGGACCCCGCGGCCGGCTGGGGCGGGCTGGCGTCCTCCATCGGCGGCAGCGTCGTGCTGCCCGCCAACGGCGCCCAATTCGCCACCAGCAAAAAGGTTTTCAACTCGTTCTATGACAGCTCCAATCCCGCTGCGGTGGTGACGGTTTCGTCGCAGGCGGATGTGCAGAAGGCGGTGGCGTTCGCGACGGCCAACAACCTCAAGGTCGCCCCGCGCGGGGGAGGGCATTCGTACATCGGCGCGTCCAGTGCCAACGGCACCTTGGTGCTGGACCTGCGGGGGCTCCCAGGCGCGCCCAACTTCGACGGCAACACCATCACCGTCACCCCCGCGACCACCCTGTACGCGATCCACCAGGCATTGGCAAGTGCCGGCCGGGCGATCCCCACCGGCAGTTGTCCGAACGTCGGCATCGCCGGCCTCGCGATGGGCGGCGGGATCGGGCCCGATACCCGGCACGCGGGCCTGACCTGTGACGCGCTGCAGTCGGCCACGGTGGTGCTGCCCAGCGGCGACGTGGTGACCGCCTCGGCCAATGACAACCCCGATCTGTTCTGGGCGCTTCGCGGCGGAGGGGGCGGCAATTTCGGGGTGACCACGTCGATGACGTTCTCCACCTTCGCGACCTCCGACAGCGACGTGGTGCGGCTCGACTTCCCGCCGGCCTCGGCCACCCAGGTGCTCGTCGGTTGGCAGTCCTGGCTGAGCGCCGCGGACCGAAACACCTGGGGCATAGTCGATCTGATGATCGGTTCGGCGCCGAATTGTCACGTGCTGGCGCTCTGCCCGGCGGGCGCGGGCGCGGGCGTGGTCGATGCGATCAAGACCGCGGTGGGGGTGGCGCCCACGTCCGTGATGAACAAGACGATGAATCGCTCGGATTTGGTGATGTACCTGGCCGGGGGCAGCTCCAATCCGCCGGCCCGCGCGTTCCTGGCCGGTTCCGACGTCATCGGGCCGGTGGATTCCGCTGCGGCACATGCCATTGCGACCGCGATCGGGCAGTGGCCGTCGGGGGCGGGGCAGGCGTCGGTGCTCGTCGACCCGCTCGGCGGCGCCGCCGCGGACGTGGCCGCCGGGGACACCGCTTTCCCGTGGCGCAACCAGGCGGCCGTGCTGCAGTGGTACGTCGAACCGTCCGGCGGCCAGGCCGCCGCCGCGAACACCTGGCTGAGCTCCGCGCATCAAGCGGTGCAACAGATCTCGGTCGGCGGATACGTCAATTACCTGGAGCCCAATGGCGCGCCGGCGCGCTACTTCGGCTCGAATCTGTCGCGGCTGACTGCCGTGCGGCAGAAGTACGACCCGAATCGGGTCATGTACTCAGGGCTGAACTTCTAGCCGTTTGCAGCCCCGGCCGCTCCCGCGCGAAAGTTTTTGCGCGAGTGTGTATCTGTGGCGATTTTCGGGCGCGTTTTTGTCGGTGGGGGTCGTTAGGTTCGGGGGTATGAGTCCAAGCGGTCATCCAGACGTCGACGCGGTGTTCGACGATCTCGACGCCGTCTTGGCCCGCGTCCGCGCACTACCGGTGGACGCTTTGAACGTTCACCAACAGCTGGCGATGCTCGAGCGCAGCGAAAAAGTACGCCGGCAGCTGCCGGCCCTCGAGCATCCGGTGATCAACACCCTGGGCCGCCAGGCCACCGCCGAGGAGCTGGGCGGCAGCCTGCCGCACGCGATCGCCGAGGCGACGCTGATCAGCCGCGCCGAGGCGTCGAGGCGGGTCAAAGAGGCGATCGAGTTGGGGCC
>NZ_LATC01000136.1:0-9771 GCF_001414075.1 Mycobacterium sp. UM_11
CTGCGGCGCGCCGCAGGCGACGGTGTCGACGCCATTGCTCGGGCAGGTGCTCACCCACAGCGCGGCCATGACCAGAAAGACCACCGCCGCAGCGGCGGCCACGACAGCGAACCGGATGGCGGCGCGCACCTCGCCGTCTTCCTGTCCCAAGCGGTCACCACCGGACCGCTCATCCGCCTTGTGCATTCGTGCCCCTCATATCCCCCATGTGGCCAACGCATTGTTCATCGTTTGCTACGTCGCAATAGTTACCGCGCAATGACGAATTGTCCGGCGACCGGCCGGGCAACCGCGCTGGCACCAAGCGGAAAGCGCATGGGTTCAAATACCCGTCGGCAAACCCGGCAAAACCGGCCCGGCGCGTCGACGTCACCGTCAATTACTCCGACGAATCATCGCTGGCCCGGGGCTCGGAGGCCGGAAAGACACAATGTGGTTGGTGTCTCAGCACCGATGAGTACTATCTCTGACATGCCGACAGCCCGAAGGCGCTTGTCCCCCGAGGATCGACGCGCTGAGCTGCTCGCGTTGGGGGCGGAAGTCTTCGGAAAGCGACCCTACGACGAGGTGCGGATCGACGAGATCGCCGAGCGCGCCGGAGTGTCGCGGGCGCTGATGTATCACTACTTCCCCGACAAGCGGGCCTTCTTCGCCGCGGTGGTCAAGGACGAGGCCGATCGGCTGTACGAGACCACCAATATGGACGACGCCACCGGCCTGACGATGTACGAAGAGGTGCGGACCGGCGTCATGGCCTACATGGCCTACCACGAGCAGAACCCCGAGGCCGCCTGGGCGGCGTACGTCGGGCTGGGCCGGTCGGACCCGGTTCTGCTGGGCGTCGACGACGAAGCCAAGAACCGCCAGCTCGAGCACATCATGAGCCGCATCCACGACCTGGTGGCCAACATCTCGGGGGCCAAGCTGGAGGCCGACGTGGAGCGCGACCTGCGGGTGATCTGTCACGGCTGGCTGGCGTTCACCTTCGAACTTTGCCGCCAGCGCATCATCGATCCGACGATCAACGCCGAACGCCTCGCCGACGCGTGCGCGCACTCGCTGTTCGACGCCATCGCCCGGGTGCCGGAGATACCCGAGGAACTGTCGCACGCGATGGCGACGGCCCGGATCCAGCCGCGCTGACCTTTTGTCGGTGCGCCTTGGCACCATGGTTGGGTGACCACCCGTGAGCCGTTGAGCCGTTTCAGCGCGACCACGCGCGAATGGTTCACCAGCACGTTCGCCGGGCCCACCACCGCGCAGGCCGAAGCATGGCACGCCATCGCCGACGGCGACAACACGCTGGTGATCGCGCCGACCGGATCCGGCAAGACGCTCGCCGCGTTCCTGTGGGCGCTAGACAAGCTCGCCTCCGATCCCGCCGGCCCGGCCGAGAAGCCGCCCGGCACCCGCGTGCTGTACGTGTCCCCGCTCAAGGCGCTGGCGGTCGACGTCGAACGCAACCTGCGCACCCCGCTGGCGGGCCTCACCCGCATCGCCGAACGCCACGGCCTCCCGCCGCCCGACATCAGCGTGGGCGTCCGCTCCGGCGACACCCCGCCCGCCGAACGCCGCCAGCTCATCGCGCGGCCCCCCGACGTGCTGATCACCACGCCGGAGTCGCTGTTCCTGATGCTCACCTCGGCCGCGCGCGAAACCCTGGCCGGCGTGCAGACGGTGATCGTCGACGAGATCCACGCCATCGCCGCCGGCAAGCGCGGTGCGCACCTGGCCCTGTCGCTGGAGCGGCTGCAGGATCTGTCCCACGAGCTGCGGGACGCGCCGCCCGCGCAGCGCATCGGGTTGTCGGCGACGGTGCGGCCGCCCGAGGAGCTCGCCCGGTTTCTGTCGGGAGCAAGCCCGACCACCATCGTGGCGCCCCGCGCGGCCAAGACCGTCGAGCTGACGGTGCAGGTGCCGGTGCCCGACATGGCCAACCTGGCCAACAACAGCATCTGGCCCGACGTCGAGGCGCGCCTGGTCGACCTGATCGAGGCGCACAACTCGACCATCGTGTTCGCCAACTCGCGGCGGCTGGCCGAGCGGCTCACCGCGCGGCTCAACGAGATACACGCCGAACGGTGCGGCGTGGATCTGTCCGGCGAGACCAACCCGAAGGTGGCGGGCGGGGCACCCGCGCACATCATGGGCAGCGGCCAGACCTACGGCGCCGAGCCGATACTGGCGCGCGCCCACCACGGCTCGGTCAGCAAGGAGCAGCGGGCGCTGGTCGAAGAGGACCTCAAGCGGGGGCTGCTCAAGGCGGTGGTGGCGACGTCGAGCCTGGAGCTGGGCATCGACATGGGCGCCGTCGACCTGGTGATCCAGGTGGAGGCGCCGCCCTCGGTGGCCAGCGGCCTGCAACGCATCGGGCGGGCCGGCCATCAGGTCGGGGAGGTGTCCCAGGGGGTGCTGTTCCCCAAGCACCGCACCGACCTGATCGGCTGCGCGGTGACCGTGCAACGGATGCTCGCCGGCGAGATCGAAACCATGCGGGTGCCCGCCAACCCGCTGGACATCCTGGCGCAGCAGACGGTGGCGGCCGCCGCGCTGGAGCCCCTGGACGCTGACCGGTGGTTCGACACCGTCCGCCGCAGCGCGCCCTTCGCGACCCTGCCGCGCAGCGTGTACGAGGCCACCCTGGACCTGCTGGCGGGCAAGTATCCGTCCACCGAGTTCGCCGAGCTGCGTCCCCGCCTGGTCTACGACCGCGACACCGGCACGCTGACCGCGCGGCCCGGCGCGCAGCGGCTGGCCGTCACCTCCGGCGGCGCCATCCCCGACCGCGGCATGTTCACGGTCTACCTCGCCACCGAGGCGGAGAAGCCGTCGCGCGTGGGCGAACTGGACGAGGAGATGGTCTACGAGTCGCGGCCCGGCGACGTGATCTCGCTGGGCGCCACCAGCTGGCGGATCACCGAGATCACCCACGACCGGGTGTTGGTGATCCCCGCGCCCGGCCAGCCGGCCCGGCTGCCGTTCTGGCGCGGCGACGACGCCGGCCGGCCGGCAGAGCTGGGCGCCGCGCTGGGCGCGTTCACCGGGGAGCTGGCCGGGCTCGACCGCGACGCCTTCGACGCCCGCTGCGCGGGCCTGGGCTTCGACGCCTACGCGACCGACAACATGTGGGCGCTGCTGGACGAGCAGCGCACCGCCGCCGGGGTGGTCCCCACCGACACCACCCTGCTGGTCGAGCGGTTCCGCGACGAACTGGGCGACTGGCGGGTCATCCTGCACTCCCCGTACGGGCTGCGGGTGAACGGGCCGCTGGCGCTGGCGGTGGGGCGGCGGCTGCGGGAACGCTACGGGCTCGACGAGAAGCCGACCGCCTCCGACGACGGCATCGTGGTGCGGCTGCCGGACGTCCTGTCCGACACCGGCGAGGCCCCGCCGGGCGCCGAACTGTTCGTCTTCGACGCCGACGAGATCGATCCCATCGTCACCGCCGAGGTGGGCGGCTCGGCGCTGTTCGCCTCCCGGTTCCGGGAGTGCGCGGCCCGGGCGCTGCTGCTGCCCCGCCGCCACCCGGGTAAGCGGTCGCCGCTGTGGCACCAGCGCCAGCGGGCGGCCCAGTTGCTGGACGTGGCCCGCAAGTACCCCGACTTCCCGGTCGTGCTGGAGACCATCCGCGAATGCCTGCAAGATGTGTACGACGTCCCCGCCCTGACTTCGCTGATGGCCGGGATCGCGCAGCGCAAGGTGCGGGTGCTCGAAGCCGAGACGGCGCGGCCGTCGCCCTTCGCGTCGTCGCTGCTGTTCGGTTACGTCGGCGCGTTCATGTACGAGGGCGACACCCCGCTGGCCGAGCGGCGGGCCGCCGCGCTGTCGCTGGACAGCACGCTGCTGGCCGAGCTGCTCGGCCGCGTCGAGCTGCGCGAGCTGCTCGACGCGGACGTCATCGCCGCGACCGGCCGCCAGCTGCAGCACCTATCGGAGGACCGGGCGGCGCGCGACGCCGAGGGCGTCGCGGACCTGTTGCGGCTGCTGGGTCCGTTGACCGAGGACGAGGTCGCCGCCCGGGCCGGCGGTGCCGAGGTCGGCGGCTGGCTCGAAGGCCTGCTCGCGGCCCGGCGGGCCCTGCCCGTGGCGTTCGCCGGCCGCGGCTGGTGGGTGGCCATCGAGGACATCGGCCGGCTGCGCGACGGGGTCGGGGTGCCGGTGCCGCTGGGCGTGCCGGCCGCCTTCACCGGGGCGGTGGCCGACCCGCTGGGCGAGCTGCTGGGCCGCTACGCGCGCACCCACACCCCGTTCAGCACCGCCGAGGCCGCGGCCCGCTTCGGGCTGGGGTTGCGGGTCACTGCCGACGTGCTGGGCCGGCTGGCCGCCGACGGCCGGCTGGTGCGCGGCGACTTCGTCGCCGCGGATCACCCCGAGGGGGCCGGCGGCGAGCAGTGGTGCGACGCCGAGGTGTTGCGGGTGCTGCGCCGGCGCTCGCTGGCCGCGCTGCGCGCACAGGTCGAGCCGGTGAGCACCGCCGCGTACGGGCGGTTCCTGCCGGCCTGGCACCGGATGCCCACCGGGCATTCGGGCCTGGACGGGCTGATGTCGGTGATCGACCAGCTGGCCGGTGTCCGAATGCCCGCCTCGGCGATCGAACCGCTGGTGCTGGGTCCCCGGGTCCGCGACTACGCCCCCGCAATGCTCGACGAGCTGCTCGCCGCCGGGGAGGTGACCTGGTCGGGCGCTGGGTCGATCTCGGCCGGCGACGGCTGGCTGGCGCTGCACGTCGGCGAGTCCGCGCCGTTGACCCTGGCGGCGCCGGCCGAGATCGACTTCACCGGCGCCCACCGCGCGATCCTGGACACCCTGGCCGGCGGCGGCGCGTACTTCTTCCGCCAGCTGGCCCAGGACGGGATCCCCGACGCCGAGCTCAAAGCCGCGCTGTGGGAGCTGATCTGGGCCGGCTGGGTCACCGGTGACACGTTCGCGCCGGTGCGCGCGGTGCTCGGCGGCGCCGGGAGCCGCAAGCGCTCGGCCCCGGCGCACCGGTCGCACCGGCCGCCGCGGCTGAGCCGGTACAGCGTCGCGCACGCGCAGTCCCGCCCGTCCGACCCGACGGTGGCGGGCCGATGGTCGGCCCTGCCGGTGCCCGAGCCCGATTCCACCATGCGCGCCCACTACCAGGCGGAGCTGCTGTTGGGCCGGCACGGCGTGCTGACCCGCGGCGCGGTGGCGGCCGAGGGGGTCACCGGCGGGTTCGCCACGCTCTACAAGGTGCTGAGCACGTTCGAGGAAGCCGGCCGGTGCCAGCGCGGCTATTTCGTCGAGTCGTTGGGCGGCGCCCAGTTCGCCGTCGCGTCGACCGTCGACCGGCTGCGCACCTTCAGCGAGGGCATCGACCCGGAGCGCCCGGAATACCGGGCGGTCGTGCTGGCCGCCGCCGACCCGGCCAACCCCTACGGCGCCGCGCTGCCGTGGCCCGGCTCGGGCGCGGAGGGCGCGCGGCCGGGCCGCAAGGCCGGCGCCCTCGTGGTGCTGGTCGACGGTCACCTGGCCTGGTTCCTCGAGCGCGGCGGCCGGACCCTGCTCACTTTCACCGACGACCCCGCGGCGCACCGCGCGGCGGCCGCGGCGCTGGCCGACCTGGTCGCCTCGCGGCGCGTGGCATCGATTTTGGTCGAGCGCATCGACGGCGCGCCAGCGCTGCAACCCGGCGGACCCGGGTCCGAGGCGCTGGGCGGGCTCGTCGACGCCGGGTTCGCCCGCACACCGCGCGGGCTCCGGCTCCGGTAAGGCCGCGGCAGCCATGCCCGAAGGCGACACCGTCTGGCACACCGCGGCCGTCCTGCGCCAGCACCTGGTTGGCCGCACCCTCACGCGCTGCGACGTCCGCGTCCCGCGGTACGCCACCGTCGACCTCACCGGGCAGGCCGTCGACGAGGTGCTCAGCCGGGGGAAGCACCTGTTCATCCGGGTGGGCCGGGCCAGCATCCACTCGCACCTGAAGATGGACGGCAGCTGGCGGGTAAGCGAGCGGCCGGTGCGCGTCGACCACCGGGCGCGAATCGTCCTGGAGGCCGGCCCCGTCCGGGCGGTCGGCGTGGATTTGGGCGTGCTGGAGATCCTCGAACGCGACCACGACGGCGACGCCGTCGCGCACCTGGGGCCCGACCTACTCGGCGAGGATTGGGACGCCGCGCTCGCCGCCGCCAACCTGGCGGCGCAGCCGGACCGGCCGCTCGCCCAGGCGCTGCTCGACCAGCGGGTGCTGGCGGGGATCGGCAACGTGTATTGCAACGAACTGTGTTTCGTCAGCGGACACCTGCCCACCGCGCCGGTGAGCGCCGTGGCCGACCCGCATCGTCTGGTATCCCGCGCCCGGGAAATGTTGTGGCTGAACCGGTTCCGCTGGAACCGCTGCACCACCGGCGACACCCGGGCCGGCCGGCAGCTGTGGGTCTACGGGCGGGCCGGCCAGAGTTGCCGTCGCTGCGGCACCCCCATCGCCTACGACGGCTCGGGTGAGCGGGTCACGTATTGGTGCCCGTCCTGCCAGCGCTGACGGGCGCCCGGCTACCAGCGCACGCCCAGCGCTAGTCCCGGGCGTGCGCCAGGAAGAACTGCGCGATCGCTTCCGACCCGTCGAGCGCCCGGGTGGTGGGTCCGATGATCGCCTTCGGCAGGTACTGCCGGCCGCCCGGCCACGTATGCCCGCCGCTGTCGATCTGGTAGAAGACCACCTCGGTGGACGCCGCGCACCCGGTGGAGTCGAAGCGGCGCACCACGGTCCCGTCGCCCACGTTGGGCAGCACCTGGACCGACGGATCCCCTTGGCACCCATCGGCCGAACGCCACTTGTTCACCATGCTGTCGGCGGAGATGGAGTGGCTGACCCCGCCGCGGCCGCGCACGACCCCGCCTTTGAACGGCACCAGCGGGTCGGCGGTGCCGTGCGCCGCCCACACCGACACCGGCCGTGACGGATTGCACGCCACCCCCACCCCCAGGGTGCCCGCCACCGGAGCGACGGCGGCGAACACGTCGGCGCGGTCACATGCCAACCGGTTGGACATGAAGCCCCCGTTCGACATCCCGGTGACGAAAACGTGCCCCGGGGGGATGCCGTAGTCGTCCCGCAGCTTGCCGACCAGCCCCACCAGAAATCCGACGTCGTCGATGTGCCGGCGATCCGCCGGCGACGCCCCGCGCCCGTCGGCCCAGCTCTTGTCGTAGCCGTCGGGGTAGACCACCAGCAGGTTGTGGGCGTCGGCGACGGTGTCGAAGTCGGTCAGACCCCGCTGCCCGTTCCCCGTCCCGCCGCCACCGTGCAGGCTCAGCACCAGGCCGACCGGCGTCCCCGCCGGCACGTGCAGCAGGTAGGTTCGGTCCATGCCGCCGGAACGGAAAGTCCCGGATGCGTCCCGGGCGGCGGCCGCCGACACATGCCGCACGCCGCAGCCGACGAGGCATACCGCCAGCAGGGCCAGCAACGACCAGCGCACGTACGGCATCTTCACCTACACCGACGGCGCCGGCGCGAAAGCCGATCCGAGTGTGGCGATGGCCGCAATATGATTGATCCTGCACCGCGCGGCCCCGCAACATGAAAATATTCGGGCAGCCCCCGCTGTCAGCGAGCAACGGCACTTCGATGTCACGGGAGTATCAGAAATGACGAGCACCCAGGTACGCAACCCCAGCCGGTTGCGGCTGCTGGTGGCTGGCGGCGTCGTCCCGGCGGCCGGGCTGCTGAGCGTGCTGGGATTGACCGCGTCCGCGCACGCCACGGCCACCGATGACGCCTTCCTCGCCGCGCTGACCGCCAAGGGCATCAACTACGAATCACCCGAGACCGCGATCCGGTCGGGGCATCTGGTGTGCCAGGAGCTCGACTCCGGCCAACCGCCGCAACAGGTGGCGAACGACGTCATGAGCAACAGCCATCTCGACGGCTATCACGCCGGCTATTTCGTGGGCGTGAGCATCCGGGCGTACTGCCCGAAGTACGGGGCGCAGGCCTGAAAGTTAACAGGCAGTTGACAGGCTCGTGACAAGTGCGCGAATAAAATCGACCTGGACATAATCCTGAGAACTCGAAGGCCAAATGATTCCCAAACTTTTGGTCGGCGTTGCACTCGCGCTCGGCGCTGCCGGTTGGTCGGCAGCAACCGCAACCGCCGACCCAAGCCCCTTCAACACCCTCAGCTGCAGCTGTCAAGAAACCGCTCCGGCGGGCAGCACGACCTTGATCGACAAGGTCGACCGGGGAATCCAGCAAGGCCTTTCGGACGTGCCGATCATCGACATCGAGCACTAGAGTTCAGCCCCGCCGCCGCATCCGCCGCTCGATGTAGTGGTAGCGCGCGGCCCGTCGCCGGACGCGAAACGCGTGCCCGCGCGTGCGATGCGGCTGCCCGACATGGTTCATCGGCTCGGCGTAGAACATCAGCTTGGCGAGCTCGACCAAGACCAGGTACACCATCACGAAGCCGCCCAGCACGGCAAAGAACTGCCACGGCAGCGGCGTGAATCCCAGGGTGTGCGCCAGCGGCGAAATGGTGATCAGGGCGCCGATCGCGACCACGCTGACCGTGGTGACGGCCAGCAACGCGCTGGGCCGGCTGCGGAAGAACGGCACCATGCGCGTGCGGATCGCGAAGATGATAAGCGTCTGCGTCGCAAGCGATTCCACGAACCAGCCGGTGCGGAACTCGACCGCGCCGGCGTGCAGCACGCCCAGCATCAACCCGAACGTGAGAAAGTCGAACAGCGAACTGATCGGCCCGAAGATCAGCATGAACCGGCGGATGAACGCGACGTTCCAATGCGAGGGCGCCTGCAGCTGCGCCGCGTCCACCCGGTCGGTGGGGATGGCCAGCTGCGAGGTGTCGTAAAGCAGGTTGTTCAGCAGGATCTGGCTGGGCAGCATCGGCAGAAACGGCAGCAGCGCCGAGGCCGCGGCCGCGCTGAACATGTTCCCGAAATTGCTCGACGTGCCCATCAGCACGTACTTGATGGTGTTGGCGAAAATGCGCCGCCCCTCGGCCACCCCGGTGGCCAGCACGCCCAAATCCTTTTCCAGCAACACCACGTCGGCCGCGTCCTTGGCCACGTCGGTGGCGCTGTCCACCGAGATCCCCACGTCGGCGGCGTGCAGGGCCAGCGCGTCGTTGACACCGTCGCCGAGGAAGCCGACCGATCGCCCCTTGCGGCGCAGCGCGGTGATCAGCCGCGCCTTCTGCTCGGGCGAGATGCGCGCGAAGATCGTGTTGCGCTGCGCGACGCCGGCGAATGCGTCGTCGTCCAACGGATCGAGCTCGGCGCCGGTGACGGTGCCCTTGGACGCCAAACCCAGGTCGGCGCAAACCTTTTCGGCCACCCGCGGATTGTCCCCGGTGGCGATCTTGAGCTCGATGCCCAGGTCGGCAAGCTCGGAAAGCGATTGGCGCGCGGCGGCTTTGGGCTCGTCGGCGAAGACCAGAAATCCCGCGAGCGACAACTCGCATTCTTCCGCCCGGGTCAGCGTCGTCACCGCCGGTGCGGGCTTGACGGCCACGGCCACCACCCGGCGCCCCGCGGCGAACAACGCCGCGAGCGTTTCCTCCGCCTCCGGCGGGACGGCGTGGCACTGGGCCAGCACCTGCTCGGGCGCCCCTTTGACCACCAGCACCCGATTTCCACCGTCGTCGATCAGTGCCGAGGTCGCCCGGCGTTCGTGGTCGAACGGCAGCACCGCCACCCGCTGCGCGGCCTCGCCGATGAGTTGATGCGCCTGTGGGGACTCCCACAGCGCGGCGTCGAGCGGATTGGCGCCTGTCTCTTATACACATC
>NZ_LATC01000137.1:0-9680 GCF_001414075.1 Mycobacterium sp. UM_11
GCCTGGGCGCAGCTGCTGATGGGCATGACCGGCCAGCGCGACGTCGTGTTCGGCACCGCGGTGTCGGGACGGCCCACGGAGGTGGCCGGCGCCGAAACGATCGTCGGCCTGATGATCAACACCGTGCCGGTGCGGGCCACCATCACCCCGGCCACCACCACCGCCGACCTGCTCGAACAACTGCACAACGCCCACAACCACACCCTCGACCATCAACACCTGGCACTCAACGAGATTCACCACGCCACCGGCCACGACCAACTGTTCGACACCCTGTTCGTCTACGAGAACTACCCCGTCGACCCCGCCACAATGCTCGATGTCGACGGGTTGACCGTTGCCGGGTTCACCGGTCACGAATCGAACCACTACCCGTTGACCATGCAGGCCACGCCGGGTACCGAGCTCGGCTTCCGCATCGAGTACGACACGGACGTGTTCGACGCGGAAACCATTGCTAGGCTGGCCAATCGACTGCAGCGCATCATGTCGGCGATGGCCGCCGACCCCCAGCTCCGATTGTCGGCGATCGACGTGCTCGGCGCCGACGAGCGCACCCGCCTCGATGCGATGGGCAACCGGACGGCCCTGGGCGAGCCGGGGCCGACGCCGCTGTCGATCCCGGAACTGTTCGCGGTCCACACGGCCCGCTCCCCGCAGGCGATCGCCATCAGCGACGCGGGCCGGTCCCTGACGTATCGGGAGGTCGACGAGGCCTCGGATCAGCTGGCCCGGCTGATATCCGGCTGCGGTGCCGGGCCCGGCGGGTGTGTGGCGCTGTTACTGGAACGCTCCGCGGAAGCAGTCATCGCGATGCTCGCGGTATTGAGGGCGGGTGCGGCGTACCTCGCGATCGACCCGGCCCTGCCCGACGAGCGAATCGCATTCATGCTGACTGACGCCGCGCCGGCGGTCGCGGTCACCACCACCGCGCTGCGGCCACGGTTGGCGGGACGGGCATTGGCCGTCATCGACATCACCGACGACCGCACGACGGCTCAACGCGGGCCCGAGCCGCCAACGCCCTCGCCGGACGATGTTGCCTACCTCATCTACACCTCGGGCACCACGGGAGTGCCGAAAGGCGTTGCGATCACACACCGCAACCTCGCCCATTTGGTGGAGTCGGCGTCGGCGCATCTGCCCGCGGACCAGGTGTGGACGCAGTGCCACTCGTACGCGTTCGACTTTTCCGTCTGGGAAATCTGGGCCGCGCTGCTCGGCGGCGGGCGCCTCGTCGTGGTGCCCGAGGAGGTGGTCACCTCACCCAAAGACTTCCACGCCCTGCTCGTCGCCGAACGCGTCAACGTGCTCACCCAGACACCGTCGGCCGCCGCGGCGCTTCCCCAGCACGGCTTGGAGTCGGTGGCACTTCTGCTCGGCGGCGAGGCCTGCCCCGGTGAGTTGGTGGACCGGTGGGCACCCGGGCGCGTGCTGATCAACGCCTACGGTCCCACCGAGGTCACGGTCTACGCGACGCTGAGCGCCCCGTTGACAACGGGTTTGGGGACCGTACCGATCGGCGCCCCGGTGTCGACCGCGGGCTTGTTCGTACTGGACGACTGGCTGCGCCCCGTCCCGCCCGGAGTGGTCGGCGAGCTCTATGTGGCCGGTCGCGGCGTCGGGGTGGGGTATTGGCGCCGGGCCTCGTTGACCGCCTCACGCTTCGTAGCCAGCCCGTTCGGGCCGTCGGGAACCCGGATGTATCGCACCGGTGACCTGGTCCGCTGGCGCCCCGACGGCCAACTCGACTACCTCGGCCGGGCCGACGAACAGGTCAAGATCCGCGGATACCGCATCGAACTCAGTGAGATCCAGGCCGCCCTGACCGCGCTCGACGGCGTTGAACACGCCGCCGTCGTCACCCGCGAAGACCGCCCCGGCGACAAGCGCCTCGTCGGCTACGTCGTCGAAAGTGCCACCGGCACGGTCGATCCCGCCGCGGCGCGGTCGGCGCTCACCGATCGGCTGCCCGGACACATGGTGCCCGTGGCGATCGTGGTGCTGCAGGCGCTGCCCCTGACCGTCAACGGCAAACTCGACACCCGCGCCCTGCCCCCACCCGACTACACCAGCGCCGAGGACTACCGCGCGCCCACCACCGCCGTCGAAGACCTGCTCGCCACCGTCTACGCCCAGACCCTCGGCCTCGACCGCGTCGGCATCGACGACTCCTTCTTCGACCTCGGCGGCGACTCGCTGTCCGCGATGCGCCTGATCCCTGCGATCAACACCGCGCTGGGCACGGACCTCGTTGTGCACCAGCTTTTCGACGCGCCCACCATCGCGCAGTTGGCGCCCCGCCTCAACGCCGAGTCGAGCCCACGCAGCCCGTTGGTCGCATGCGAGCGGCCCGCCGCGATCCCGCTCTCGTTCGCCCAGAACCGGCTCTGGATTCTCGACCAGTTGCAAGGCCCCTCAGGCGTTTACCACATGACGGTCGCGCTGAGGCTTTGCGGCGCCCTTGATCCCGATTCGCTGGCGGCCTCCCTGGCCGACGTGGTGGCCCGGCATGAAAGCCTGCGCACGGCGTATCCCGCCCCCGATGGACTGCCCCAGCAACTCGTCGTCCCCCCCGACCGGGCTGATATCGGTTGGGAGGTCATCGACGCCACCGCGTGGCCGCCCGCCAGACTCGATGAGGCCATCGACGAAGCGGCGCATCACCCGTTCGACCTGGAGACCGAAATTCCGCTGCGGGCAAAGCTGTTTCGTGCCGGTGACGACGAGCACGTGCTGGTCGGTGTCGTCCACCACATCGCCTTCGACGGCTGGTCGCTGGCGCCGTTCATCCGCGATCTCAACGTGGCCTACCGGGCGCGACAGCACGGGCTGGCCCCGGATTGGCCGCCACTGCCCGTGCAATACGTGGATTACACGTTGTGGCAACGGTCGACGTTCGGCGCGCTGGACGACCCCCACAGCCGGATCGCCGCGCAACTGGAATATTGGGAAGAAGCCCTGGCGGGCATGCCCGAGCGCCTGGAGCTACCCACCGACCGACCGTATCCCTCGGTGGCTGACCACTGCGGCGCCAGTGTGACCGTGGACTGGCCGGCCGATCTGCAGCGGCGCATACGCGAGGTGGCGCGCGGATACAACGCGACGAGTTTCATGGTCGTTCAGGCCGCTTTGGCGGTACTACTGTCGCGGCTCGGCGCGACTTCCGATGTCGCGGTGGCCTTCCCGGTCGCCGGCCGCGGTGACCCGGGGCTCGATGAACTGGTGGGCTTCTTCGTCAACACCTTGGTCCTGCGGGTGGACGTGGCCGGAGATCCAACCGTTGCCGACTTGCTGGCCCAGGTGCGTCGACGCAGTCTGCTCGCCTTCGAGCACCAAGACGTGCCGTTCGAGGTGCTCGTCGAGCGGCTCAACCCCACCCGGTCGCTCAGCCACCACCCGCTCGCCCAAGTGGCGTTGGCGTGGCAGAACCTGCCGGGCCACGCGAGTGACCCGGTCGCCGGGTTGGCGCTGGGCGATCTGCAGGTCACCCAGGTGCCGATCGACACCCACACCGCCCGCATGGATTTGACGTTTTCGCTGGCCGAGCGTTGGACCGAGGACGGTGCGCCCGACGGGATTCGGGGCACGGTTGAGTTCCGCACCGACGTGTTCGACTCGGGCACAATCGCCCGGCTCGTCGAGCGGTTCGAGCGGGTGCTGGTGGCGATGACCACCGAGCCGCAACTGCGGTTGTCGTCGATCGATCTGTTGGACGCGCGCGAGCGCGACCGCCTTGACGGGGCGTGCAACCGGGCGGTGTTGGACCGGCCCGCGCCGCCGCCGGTGTCGATCCCGACCTTGTTCGCGACCCATGTCTGCCGCGACCCCCACGCGGTGGCGATCAGCGGCGGGACGCGCACCTGGACCTACGAGGAGCTGGACGCGGCCTCAAACCGGTTGGCGCACTTGCTCACCGGACATGGCGCCGCTCCCGGCGAATGCGTCGCGCTGCTGTTTTCCCGTTCCCCCGAGGCCATCATCGCAATCCTCGCGGTGCTCAAGACCGGGGCGGCCTATCTGCCGATCGATCCGGCGCTGCCCGCGGCCCGGCTGGAATTCATGCTCGCCGACGCCGCGCCACTCGCCGCGATCACCACCGCAGGGCTGCGTTCGCGGTTCGACGGGCACGACCTTGCGACCATCGCCTTCAGCGAGGACGCAATCGGCTCGCACCCCGACACACCGCTTGCCGCGCCCGGCCCCGACAACCTCGCATACCTCATCTATACGTCGGGGACCACCGGGGTTCCGAAATGCGTTGCCATCAGCCATCACAACGTCACTCAACTACTGGGGTCGCTGGATGGCGGTCTGCCGAGCAAGGGTGTCTGGCCGCAATGCCACTCCCTGGCTTTCGACGTCTCGGTGTGGGAGATCTTCGGTCCGCTGCTACGCGGCGGCCGGGTAGTCGTGGTGACCGAGGACGTGACGACGTCGCCGGCGGACTTCGAGGACCTGCTGGCCGCCGAACAAGCCGACGTGCTGACGCAAACCCCGTCCGCCGTCGAACTGTTGTCGCCGGACCGGCTGGAATCGGCGGCGGTGGTGGTGGTCGGCGAGGCGTGCCCCGCCGAAGTGGTCGACCGATGGGCGCCCGGGCGGTTGATGATCAACGCCTACGGTCCGACCGAGACGACGATGTGCGTCGCGATCAGCGCGCCGCTGACGGCCGCGTCGGGCACGGTGCCCATCGGCGCACCGGTTCCGGGGGCGGCGCTGTTCGTCCTCGACCAGTCGTTGCGCCAGGTGCCGCCGGGCGTCGTCGGTGAACTGTATGTCGCCGGCCACGGCGTCGGCGTCGGGTATCTGCGGCGGGCGGGGCTGACGGCGTCGCGCTTCGTGGCCTGCCCGTTCGGTGGCCGAGGGGCGCGCATGTATCGCACCGGTGATCTGGTCCGCTGGCGGCCCGACGGGCAACTGCACTATCTCGGACGCGTCGACGAACAGGTGAAAATTCGTGGGCACCGCATCGAGCTCGGTGAAATCCACGCCGCGCTAACCGAACTCGAGGGCATCGAGCGCGCCGCGGTCATCGCCCGCGAAGACCACCCCGGTGACAAGCGACTGGTCGCCTATGTCACCGGCACCGCTGATCCAACCGACGTGCGCGCCGCGCTCACCGAACGGTTGCCCGGTTACATGGTGCCCGCCGCGGTCGTGGTCCTCGATGCGCTGCCCACCACCATCAACGGGAAGCTCGACACCCGCGCCCTGCCCGCTCCCGACTATCAGGCGGGCGACCATTACCGAGCCCCGACCGACGCCATCGAGGAAATCCTGACCGGCATCTACGCCCAGGTCCTGCGCCTAGACCGCGTCGGCGTGGACGATTCCTTCTTCGACCTTGGCGGAGACAGCATCTCGTCCATGCAAGTGGTCGCCCGCGCCCGAGCAGCCGGTGTGATGTGCCGGCCGCGAGACATCTTCGTCGAGCAGACCGTCGCGCGGCTCGCGCGCGTCGCCCACATCGGCAACGGGCCGGGCGATGTGGGCGACGAGGGCATCGGCCCTGTCACGCCAACCCCGATCATGCACTGGCTGCACGAGATCGACGGCCCCATCGACCAGTTCAACCAGACGATGGTGCTACTAGCGCCCCCGGGCGCCGCCCAAGCGGACGTGGTCGCGCTCCTGCAAGCCCTGCTCGACCGCCACGCGATGTTGCGGTTGCGCGCTGACGACGGCGCCAGCGGTGAGTGGTCGTTGACGGTGCCCGAGGGGGGCTCGGTCGACGCCGGCGCGTGCCTGCTGGCGGTCGACGAGGTGAGCGACGAAGCGGTGGCGAGCGCGCGGTCACGACTAAACCCCGCGGCCGGCGTGATGCTCAGCGCGCTGTGGGTGGCCGGCACCCGACAACTGGTGTTGATGCTCCATCATCTTGCCGTCGACGCCGTGTCCTGGCGAATTCTGTTGGAAGACATCAACATCGCCTGGGCGCAGCGGCGCAGCGGTCGGCCGATCACGCTGCCGGCAGGCGGGACTTCCTTCCAGCGGTGGGCCGCGCTACTGGCCGAGCACGCCCGCCGGCCCGCGGTGGTCGACGAGGCCGAGGCCTGGCGACAGGTCGCGGTCACCCGGGCCCCCCTGCCGGGACCGGTAGCACAGATCGACACCTACGCCAGCGCCGGGCACCTGACGGCATCGCTGGACGCCGACACCACGCGGCTACTGCTCGGTGAGGTTACCGCCGCATTCCATATCGGCATCCAAGAAATCCTGCTGATCGCCTTCGGGTTGGCGTGGAGGGAGTTCTCGGGTTCTGACGAGGACGCATCCATCGCGATCGACGTCGAGGGCCATGGCCGCTACGAAGATCTCGCCGCCGAGGTCGACCTATCCCGCACCGTGGGCTGGTTCACCACCAAATACCCCGTGCCCCTGCCGGTCGACGGGCCGCGCTGGGCGCAACTGCTCACCGGTGACGCCGCAGTCGGCGCGTTCGTCAAGCGCGCCAAGGAGCAACTTCGCGCCGTCCCCGAGGGCCTGACCTACGGTCTGCTGCGCTACCTCAACGCCGACGTCGCGCTCCCCGAGTGCGACCCGCCGATCGGCTTCAACTACTTCGGTCGGCTGGACGGATCCGAGGCGCCCGGAGAACTCTGGCGAATCAGCCAAGACGGCCTGGACATCACCACGTCCGCCACGGCGGTGCCGATGCCGCTCGCCCACAGCCTGGAGCTCAACGCGGGCGCGGTCGACACGGGCGCCGGACCGCGGCTGCACGCCGAATGGACCTGGGCGCGTTCAGCGCTCGATCGCCCGCAAGTCGAGCGGCTCAGTCAGTTGTGGTTCGACGCGCTGACCGGCATCTGCGCCCATGTCCAGCGCGGCGGCGGCGGCATCACCCCATCCGACATCATCCCCGCGCATCTCACGCAGCCCCAGATCGACGAATTGCAGCGGCAATTCCCGATCGCCGACATCTTGCCGCTCACTCCGCTTCAGCAAGGCTTGCTGTTCCACGCGGCAGCCCAGAACAGCGACGGCGACCTGTACTCGATGCAGCTCGACATCTCGGTATCCGGCCCGCTCGACCCCGATCGCCTGCGCGGCGCAGTGGACGCCGTCGTCCACCGTCACCCCAATCTGGCCGCGCGATTCTGCACCCGCTTCGACGAGCCGGTCCAGCTCATCCCGGCCGAGCCCCAAACACCCTGGCAATACCTCGAACTCGAGGATGACGTGGACGGGCAGCTGCGGCGCATCTGCAGCGACGAACGCGCGGCGGTGTGCGATCTCAAGGGCTCGCCCGCTTTCCGCGCGGCCCTGATCCGCACGGGGCCGGAAGCCTACCGCGTCGTATTGACCAACCACCACATCGTGCTCGATGGCTGGTCGTTACCCGTTCTGCTGCAGGAGATCTTCGCCAGTTACTACGGCCAGCGGCTACCGGCGGCCGTGTCGTATCGCCGGTTCGTCAATTGGCTGGCCGAGCGTGACCTCGACGCCGCGGAAGCGGCCTGGCGCGAGGTGCTCGCCGGCTTCCACACGCCCACGCTGGTCGGACCGCCGGGCCGGCCGGCGCTGGGTGCCCGGGAAGCCGCCTCGGCGCGGGTCCCGGAGGCCACCACCCTGGCCGTCAACGAGCTGGCGCGGTCCTGCCACACGACGGTCAACACCGTGCTGCAGGGCGCGTGGGCGCAGGTGTTGATGTCGATGACCGGCCGGCGCGACGTCGTCTTCGGCGCCGCCGTCTCCGGACGGCCGACCGATGTGGTCGGCGCCGAAACCATGGTGGGCCTGATGATCAACACCATTCCGGTGCGCGCGACCATCACCCCGGACACCACCGTCGCCGACCTGCTCGGCCAATTGCACACCGCGCACAAGCAAACCATCGACCATGAGCATCTGGCGCTCAAGGAGATTCACCGCATCACGGGTCTCGACCAGCTGTTCGACACGTTGTTCGTGTTCGAGAACTACCCGATCGACGCCACGGCACTGTCCCACAGCAACGGCTTGGCCATCACCGAATTCACCGGCATCGAATCCAGCCACTACCCGCTGACGATGCAGGCCCGGCCCGACCGCGAATTGGTTCTCCGCGTCGAATACGACAGCCAGGTATTCGACGCCGAGAGCATCGAGTCATTGATCGAACGCTTCCAGCGGGTGTTGGTGGCCATGACCACTGATCTAGGGGGATGATTTGACCACCAACCCAACCCGCCGGTTGTTGTCCATCGACTTGCTCAACGAGTCCGAGCACGCGCGCCTCGACGAGTGGAGCAACCGCGCGGTGTTGACCCAGCCCGCGAAGCGGGCGTCGATTCCGGCACTTTTCTCCGAGCAGGTGTCGCGGGCCCCGGATGCCGTGGCGGTGACCTTCGACGGCCGCTCGATGACCTATCGGGAGCTCGACGAGGCCGCTAATCGGCTGGCGCACCTGCTGATTGACCACGGTGCGCGCCCGGGTGTGCGGGTGGCCCTGCTCTTTCCCCGGTGCGCCGAGGCCATTGCGGCGATCTTGGCGGTGCTCAAGACCGGCGCGGCGTACCTGCCGATCGACCCGATGCATCCTCGGGCCCGCATCGAGTTCATGCTCGCCGACGCCACCCCGATCGCCGTCCTGACCACGGCTGAGCTGAGGCCGCGGCTGGACGGCTGCGGTGTGACCGTCATCGATATCGCCGACCATCGAATCGAGGCCCAGCGCATCACCGCGCCGCCGCCCCCCTCACCCGACGACATGGCCCACCTGGTCTACACCTCCGGAACCACCGGTGTGCCGAAAGGCGTTGCCGTCACCCACCACAACGTCACGCAGTTGTTCGATTCGCTCGAGACCGGGATCGCCCTGAGCCCCGACCAGGTGTGGACGCAGTTTCATTCGTACGCGTTCGACTTCTCGGTGTGGGAGATCTGGGCCGCGCTGCTGTTCGGTGGACGACTGGTGGTGGTACCCGAGTCGGTGGCCCGCTCACCGGAAGACTTCCACACCCTATTGATGGAAGAACAGGTGAGCGTGCTGACCCAGACCCCGTCCGCGGTCAGCGGCCTGTCACCCGACGGACTGGGCCGCGCGGCATTAATCATCGGCGCCGAAGCATGTCCTCCGGCGCTGGTGGACACCTGGGCGCCCGGGCGCGTCATGGTCAACGTCTACGGCCCGACCGAAACCACGATGTGGGCATCGAAGAGCCTGCCGCTGGCGCCGGGTTCGGGTGCACCGCCCATTGGATCACCGATCGCCGGAGCCGCGTTCTTCGTCCTCGACGAGTTGCTGCGTCCGGTGATGCCCAAGGTGGTCGGCGAGCTGTACATCGCGGGACGCGGTGTGGGCGTGGGTTACTGGCGCCGGGCCGGCCTGACCGCCTCGCGGTTCGTGGCGTGCCCGTTCGGGCCACCCGGGACCCGGATGTATCGCACGGGGGACCTGGTGCGCTGGCGCCCCGACGGACAACTCGACTACCTCGGGCGGGCCGACGATCAAGTGAAGATCCGCGGATATCGCATCGAACTCGGCGAAATCCGCACCGCGCTCAGCGAACTCGACGGCGTCGCGCAGGCCGCGGTGATCGCTCGCGAGGACCGGCCCGGTGACAGACGGCTCGTCGGCTACCTCACCGAGACGACGCCCGGCACGGTGGACCCTGCCGCCGCCCGCGCTGCGCTGGCCCGCCGGCTGCCCGGCTACATGGTCCCCGCGGCCATCGTCGTGTTGCAGGCGCTGC